>NZ_VOZT01000052.1:0-23091 GCF_013419625.1 Acinetobacter sp. YH12070
GAGTCAACCGGTAATTCAAATTATTTTTAAACTTATCAAATAAAACCCAACTTAATCAATTCAACCAAGTCATTGTTTTATCAGAAGTTTTAATCTTCATCACCGCCGATGGATGTGCATTCTACAGTATTTCAGCACCGTTGCAACACCTTTTTTAAAATAATTATTTTGAACGCACATTTTTCACTCAAATTACATTTTTTCATTCATATTTTGATCAAATTTGGTTTAATAGTAATAAATCAGGATTATTTGAACGTTTTTACTTATTATACGGCAAACATTTTGCCGCGCTAAAAGCGTCAGGACTATATATGCGCCAAACTTCTTTTTTATATGCAGGATTATTGTCACTTGTCGTAACAACACCTGTATTTGCAAATGACGAAGCTTCAGCACCTGTTGCTCAAGATTCAGAAGCTGCCAATAAATCAAAAACACAACAACTTGCGCATGCTGCGATGGTCAAGTCATCTGAAGTTGCAAAAAAATTATCTGTTAATGCGAATGCAGCACAATCAGAAGAAGATAAAGACCCTTTCCAACCGATCAACCGGAAAGTTTACGCATTTAATGATTATTTAGATGTCCATATTGCCCGCCCTGCTGCTGTGCAATATGTCGCAAAAACTCCAAAGGATATTCGTGAATCTTATCGTTTATTCCGTAAAAATTTAGGCGAACCTTGGAATGCGTTTAACCAACTCATCCAAGGACGACCGACACGTGCCGCAAAAAGTCTAGGTCGCTTTACTGTTAATACACTGACAACTTTAGGCTTTGCTGACCCTGCGAGTCGCCTAGGCCTAGAAACCGAAGATGAAAATTTTGGTGCAACTTTAGGATATTACGGTATTCCTTCTGGTCCTTATATTGTTCTACCAGTGCTTGGCCCAAGCACATTGCGCCAAACCGTTGGTCTAGCTGTAGATAGTCAAGGACGTCCACAGAAATATATGCTTGATGGTCATGATGTAGCTTACTGGTCTGAGCAAACTTTACGTGGAATTGATACTCGCGCTCAATTACTGGATATCGAAGGTGTATTGCAAGGCGATAAATACGCTCAAATTCGTGATATCTATTTGCAACGCCTGAACTATTCTATTGCCGAGAAAAAAGGTATTGCTGAAGAAAACTTATTTATTGATGAAGAAGATGACGATATTGATGAATCTGAAGATAATTCAACAGATGTTTCTTCTGATGATTCTACCGATTTCATTGATGATAGCAGTTCAGATGATACCGACACGGTAACAACTGAATAAATAAAATTTTTCAATTGGCTGGTGTGGTTTTTACCTCCAGCCATCATTAGCTTGCTATAGTACACTTATTGTCTATCGAAGGATTCATCTAATTCTTTATGTATTTCATTCAACCTACTCGTGATATTCCATATTTAGATCAGGTACTTGATGCGCTTCCTAGCGTACAAATGATTAACATTGAAGATCTAGACTTGTATGATCCAACGATCATTGCAATTGCTGATGTTGCCGACTTTTTAAATCACCAATGGACACTTCCTACTATTGTGCTCGCTTTTGAGCATGAAGGTGCTGCATTGGCTCAAGCTTGGCAACAAGGCGCTTTAGCAGGATGGGTTTGGGATCATATCCCAACTAACCTTCAGGTGGCACTTACTAAAATTGATGCACAATACAAACGCAATCAAGATAGCCGTGATCTCCCTTCTGCTGCAGATTTGCAAAAACGTTTACTGCCCAATCCGATTGAACTCCACAACTATAAAATTGAAACATTCTTCCAGCCATCTGCTTATTTATCGGGTGATTGGTACGATTACTGGAAAATCAGTGATAAAGAAATCATGTTTTATCTTGCAGATGTATCTGGTCATGGGGTGACGAGTAGTTTACTGACCTCTTGGATGGCTGCTTTCCACGGTCGTTCAAAAACCCCGAGAGAACTCATCAAAAAGCTCAATGGCATGTTGGTTCAAGAAAATATTGAAAAGCACATTACCATGATTGCGGGAATACTTAATCTCGATACGCATGTCTTGAAATGGTCTAGTGCAGGCCATTATCCGCCGGCCATTTTATTTGAACCCGGTCTTCCCGCACGAATTTTAAATACCAGTAGCTTTCCACTTGGCTTAACTGAAGACCTAGAAGTGGAAGAGTTTGAATTCACCTTAAATCGTTATTCACGCTTTGTAATTTGCTCGGATGGCGCACTTGAACCTTTTGACGGTGGATTGAATGAACAGCTAGGTCAATTGGTCTATCACTTGCAAAATCAATCATTTCAAGCACCAGACCATGTTGCCGACGATATTGCCATCCTAAGTTTACGTCGAATCAATTAATCACGAAATCAATTACTTAAACCGAATACGACTTTCTGATCATACTCGGCTACTTGAGTAAGCTGTGCCCCTATGGGATAATTTACTATCCTTCTCTGCAAATGGCATTTATATGTCAACAGGTCATGTTGAATATGCAAGCTTGAACGGAACGCATATTTTTAAGCTTATTGGCGAAGTGCGTGCCCAATCTTGTATTAGTCTAGACAAGTTATTAAACAAAATTGAACAGCAACAAAATGTCGTCGGTGCAATCGTTGATTTAACCCAAACGACATTTATCGATAGTACTGTCCTTGGCATTTTGGCTAAACTGGGTTTGAAGCTCAAACAAGTTCACCATATCCAAGCGGTAATGTTGTCTACAAACTCTGATATCACAACGCTTGCCAATAGCATGGGTTTAGGTCAGGTGTTTGTTATTTTGAATTATTGTGGTGATCCAAGTGTATGCACTCGCGCACTTATGGAAGAACACATTACCCATAGCAATATGCTGAATACGGTTTTAGATGCACACAAAACGCTGATGAAACTAAATGATAGCAACCAAAATATGTTTGAGCCTTTGGTCAAACAACTGCAAAAAGAGCAGGACAATCTAGAGCAACCCAAGCAGCAAAATGTCTAATTTAGGTTAATCACAGCAGAGCCTCTTCGCATGACTTTACTTTCCGTTGCACAAATGAATTCTCAAAATAACATTGAAGATAACTTCAAAGTGATCGAATCATTGATGCAACAAAGTCAGGCTCAAGGTGCGAGTCTCATTGTATTTCCCGAAAATTTTGTCTGTTTTGCCGCAGGTAAACAACGCGAAACCGCGGCGCAATTTGAAAGTATTCAGCAGCGACTAGAACAACTCGCACATCGTTATCAACTTTGGATTGTTGCGGGCACACTCCCATGCCCTTATCGTCCAGATGGTTCAATCATTCAAGATGGCCGTGTCCGTACTGTCAGCCTGTGTATCAGCCCTGAACGTACCGAAGCACGTTATGACAAAATTCATTTATTTGATGTGCAAGTTGGTGACGCTGTCGGTGGCTATCAAGAATCAAAATTCTTTGAACCTGGTACTGAAACCGTAGTTGCAACAACACCTTTTGGCAATATTGGCCTGATGGTGTGCTACGACTTGCGCTTTCCTGAACTGGCTTTGAAACTTCGTAGCCAAGGTGCAAACATTTTAACGGCGCCTGCAGCTTTTACTTATACCACGGGTGAAATGCACTGGCAGCTCTTACTGCAAGCCCGTGCTATGGATAGCCAATGTGCTGTACTAGGAGCCGCACAACAAGGTTGGCATGGTGAAAAGCGTCAAACTTGGGGGCATGCTGGAGCAAGCAACAGCCGTGGTCAAATTTTAGCAATCACCGCAGAAGAAGGCGCTCAACTACTCACGGTTCCTTTTGACTTAGACGAACAGCAACAGATTCGCGCATCTATGCCACTGATGCAGCACCGTGTTTTGGTTCAATATTGATTTTCACTCTGTATAAAATTACAAAAAAACTGAATATTATTTAAACAAAATCCCCCACGATATGATTTTGAACCATCATCTGAGGGATTAGAAAAATGACTTTAGAAAAAGCAGTTTATACAGCCCATGCAAAAGCCACTGGTGGTCGTGATGGTCGTGCAACGACATCCGATGGTCATTTAGATGTTCAATTGGCTGTGCCGAAAATTATGGGGGGTACAGGTAATGGTACGAATCCTGAACAACTCTTCGCCGCTGGTTATTCAGCCTGTTTTTTAGGTGCAATGAAATTTGTGTCTAACCGAGATAAAATTTCGATTACCCCTGCTGCCTACGTCGAGGGTGATGTTGGTATCGGCCCTATTCCAACAGGATTTGGTATCGAAGTGACGCTTCATATTCATCTTGAGGGTATGGATGCAAGCGAGGCACAGAAATTGGTCGATGCTGCGCATATTGTGTGCCCCTATTCAAATGCTACCCGAAACAATATTAATGTCACTTTAAATGTTTTGACTTAAATCCATTTTCAGCTATCTATACAAAGCACTGTTTTAATTTCTTATAAAATAGTGCTTTGAACTTTTTGACTTCTACAAATCTACAGTTGAGCTCAAAATAAAATCTTATCCATTTCCAATACATTTAAATATTCTTATTCAGCCGCCAAAACCTTGCTAAAATATATAACGATTCTTATTTACATTCATTTGTTGATCTATGATGCTTAAATCTCTCCTTATCGGTACATTGCTAATCAGCGCATCCACACTAAGTTTTGCCGAATTAACCCTGTCTGAAAAAGTCCGTCCTCAAATTAAATCCTTGGTCAATCCAGATATTCAACGTCTTGCGCTACCGCCAACACCGAACAACATGTCTTTACCTGCCTATGGTCAAGGCATCATTGGTTGGGGTACAGGCCCAGAAGGTGCTGCAGCGCGCTTAGCCAATATCACCAAAGCCGACGTTGAAAAGCTTAAAACTCAAGATGTCACTTTAGAGATAGTTCAAACTTGGCAAAAGTTTTATGAAAATGAAACGCAGCGCAATGCAGGTAACCCAACCGCGCCCATTCGTGCTGAATTAATGAAGAAAATTGTCAGTTTGTGGTAAGTGAAAGACTGTACAGCCCATATTTTTGGGCTGTTTTTAGTCAAATTAGAAATAAAAAATCATGAGATATTCGATAGAAAGAATAATGAATAAAATTAAAAAAATGTTTAATATTCAAACTATAATTAACTATACATCCATAAAAAAATTAAAATCATTTTCAGGACTTTACAATGAAAACATACTTTTCGATGCTTTTTCTAAGCTTGGCCTTAGCCGCATGTAGCCAAACACCTGCGCCTGATTTTTCAGGAGAATGGAAACAAACACCTGACACGGAGAGCCTACGCAAACTTTCCATTAGCAAACAAGGCGATGACTACCAAATTAAAGACGAATTTTGGCTCGATAAAAATAATACTGAGCGCACTTCTAGTACTACATCAGGTATGGCCGAAGTGAGCCATGATGTTTTGAAATATAAAGAGAGCAATAGCATTGAAATGAAACTCAGTGATGCAACTCACCTCACTCTGACAGATAAAGCATACGATGCTGTTATTCATTTTGAAAAGATTAACTAAAGCAAAGCCCCGAGTCCATGCACAGGCTTCGGGGCTTTATTTATATTTTACACTGACTATTCAGCCGCTTCATTCGTCACTCTGAGCACTTCTTCAATGGTGGTTTTACCTGCCAAAACTTTACGCAATCCATCATCACGTATTGAACCCGCATTTGCACGTACATGATTTTCTAACTCAAACTCAGCAGCATTACCATGAATGAGGCGACGTGTTTGCTCATCAATCGGGACGATTTCATAAATTGCGGTACGCCCTGTAAATCCAGTATGCGAGCATTGTTCACAGCCTTTAGGTTGTGGCAATTTTAACTCAGCCGATGCATCTAAATGCTTAAATAAGTCTTTTTCAAAATCATCGGCATCATGCCAAGTCGCACAGTGACGGCACAAGGTTCGAACCAAACGCTGTGCCACCACACCGATCAATGAGCTTGAAAGTAGAAAGGGTTCAATCCCCATGTCTTTAAGACGGGTCACTGCACCAATCGCTGTATTGGTATGCAGCGTTGAAAGTACCAAATGGCCTGTTAATGACGCTTGTACTGCAATTTCAGCAGTTTCTAAATCACGAATCTCCCCGACCATCACCACATCTGGGTCTTGTCGAAGCATGGCTTTTAATGCACGAGCAAAGGTCATATCCACTTTGGTATTGACCTGTGTCTGCCCGATCCCTTCAAGTTGATACTCAATTGGATCTTCAGCAGTCAATATATTTTTTGAACCATCATTTAGATCAGACAATGCCGCATATAAGGTTGTGGTTTTACCCGAACCCGTTGGTCCCGTAACTAAAATAATGCCATGCGGACGATGTACCAGTTGTTTCAATCGATCATAGTCATGCTGCATCAAGCCCAAATGGGTCATGTTTAAACGCCCAGCTTGTTTATCGAGTAAACGCATCACCACACGCTCACCATACGAAGACGGTAAAGTTGATACACGCACATCGACTTCACGGCCCGCCAAACGTAGTGAAATACGACCATCTTGTGGAATTCGCTTTTCTGCAATATCGAGTTTGGCCATGACTTTGATCCGTGACACCAACAATGGCGCAAGTTCACGACGTGGCTGGACAATTTCACGTAACTGACCATCGACACGTAAGCGGACAGACAGCTTTTTTTCAAAAGATTCGATATGAATATCGGAGGCTCCAACACGAATTGCTTCCGACAATAAGGCATTGATTAACCGTACAATCGGTGCATCATCCTCCTGATCCATCAAATCTTCAGCTTCTGGCACAGAGTCCGCAAGGCTAAGTAAATCAGGATGATCTTCCAGACCCGCTGCCACTTGTTGAGACTCACCGGTGTCTCCGGCAAAGCTTGCACTGAGTAATTGATTAAACTCTTGCTCACTACATAATTGATATTGTGCAGGATGCCCTAAATAGCGACGTGCTTCTTGCAAAGCCAGTAGTGGCGTGCTGTCACGACGCACAATAAAAGCTTGATCACCCTCATATCGAAGCAATACGCCATGACGTTTGGCAAAACTATATGGTATTTGTAATTGTTTAAGTACTTGCATCACGCATTATAATGATGAAAAAAGTTGTTTTGAGTGTACTCTAAGCATCTGACAGCGTGAAGTCTGTTTTTAGGATTTATCAGGACAAGGGATATACGCATTGCCATTAGAAAATGATTTGACTGAAAAGGAATCCCCAAAACGTAAATGGTGGGGGGAATATCAATTTGAACTGAATCACCCGCGCAGTTGGCAGTTTGGGTCTTTATTGTTCCGTGTGACGCGCGGCATGCAAGAGTGGCGTATGGAATACCATCGCCCAACCTTTCAGTTTGACTATGAGCAGCAATGGCATCCGATACAAGACCCTGAATTTGGTTTTCCACAACCCATTAAAATGGAACGTTATATGTTCCGCCAGACACATGACAAAATTCAAATCATGCCACGTTTGGCAGATCGGTCTGTGGTGATTAAACCGGTCGATCCGATTTATATTCCAGCCGGACAGCGCGGAACGTTATATATCAGCACACCGCTTTGGATTGCTGGTTTTGTCGAAGGTCTTAGAGAACCCTTGTTTGATATACCTGTTATTCTACCAAAAGATACCTGGTTTGGTCCGAATCATCGAATGGGTGAAATTTGCTATGCCACAGCAGTTGATGGTCGTACAGAACTTAAACAACTCAAACCTCGTGCTTTTCGTGCAGTAACCCCTATTGAGTTTCATAACGTGAGTAATCAACAGATTCGTTTTGACCGTATGAATGTCCCTGTACCAGCTTTGCCATTATTTTATAGTGAAAGTACAGGACGTTTATGGACTTCACAAATTCGAGTCGTGCATGAAGGTCATGACAAACCGCCGCGGGTCAAAATTGAAAACCGTACACCGCCACAAGCCGGTGACGTGACTTATCTGCATCCGCCACGCGAGTCAGCCAATGTACTATTCAATATGTTTGATTCATTTTTCTAACGGTGAGCCATGGCAGATTTAAATATTTCGACAGAAATTACCAGCAGCCTAAAAGGAATGGTCGCCAATCTCAATACCGATCGGCTGACAGAATTATTGGTGGCTGTTTTACTGGCAGTCATCGGCTTTCTGATTGCACGTTTTATCTCAAACACCTTTATCCGCACTGTAGGTATGCGTTTCAATGCCCATCAGCAGTTGGTTTGGCGTCGCGGGATTTTCTATTTCATCTTTTTAATCTTTGTGATGGCAAGTTTAAAAGAAGCCGGCTTTAAACTCAGCGTCTTCTTGGGTGCAGCAGGTATTTTAACGGTCGCACTGGGTTTTGCCTCGCAAACGTCCGCATCCAACCTGATCAGCGGGATGTTCTTGATCGGTGAAGGGTCTTTTGAGGTTGGTGATACCATTCAATTGACACTGATTCGCGGGCATACCATTGAAGGTGAAGTGATCTCGATTGATTTACTGTCGGTCAAATTACTCACGCAAGACAATGTCTATGTCCGTTTGCCGAATGAACAACTGATTCGGGCACCTGTGCATAACTTGTCTAAGTTTCCAATACGGCGAATTCCAATTACCCTTGCGATTAACTTTCATGAAGACATCATCAAAGTTCGCGAAGTTCTATTAGATGCCGTCAGTAAATATCCATTGGTCTTGGCCGACCCTAAACCTGCCGTGACCGTCACTGCCTTTCGTGAATCTTCCATTGAGCTGCTTTTTGCTATTTGGTGTCAAAGAGAGAATTTCCTGAAAGTCCGTGATGAAATGCAGGAACGGATTCGAAATGCCTTTGTCGAAAATAAAATTGAAATCCCTGTCCCGAAAATGGGTTTTGTTGACCACCCGCTTTCTACACAAGCAAGCGATGCTGACGTCGATCAATATGCCAATACACAAGAAATCCAACGAGAGCCTCAACTCAAATAATGGTTTATAGAATTGATATAAAAAGCCCTGCATATCATCAAATGTGCAGGGCTTTTTTATTATCTACTATTTATAGCCAACGACCTCTACAGCTTAGTGATCTAGTACGTTTAAGAACTTCATCATGGTTCAATCTTGTCATTCGGCATGGGGGCAATATAGGCAATCAAAAGCATGGCAAAACCTGCGGCCATAAATGAAATCACTCGCATGAGAGTGCCGACATGAGATAAATCCAGCAAGACCAATTTCAAAGTAACCAAGACCAAAATACTGCCACCAAGTAGCCAAACTGAACGTAATTGGCGCTGAGTGGCAAAGCGCATACTCACCAAAGCCAATAACACCCACAGCACAGTAAAACTCAGTTGAACGGTCGCATCGCTCCAAATGTCTAAACTGTTATAAGGCGTATCCAAATACCTATGTAAGGCACGAAGCACGACATAGCTACTTAACCAAAGTAGCCCAAGGACACTCAACACGGCAGCCAAGCTACGATCTAAACCAGCTTTTAACTGTTGATTCAACATCCATAAAAAAGCCGCTAACAACAGCAAACTCACTACATCAAAAGGATTCAGTATCGGCAAGATATATCCCACAAAGGCCTGCTGACTAAATAATTGCGAACTGATGATCCAACTTAAAGCCAAAAACAAACTGCTACGCGTTTGCCAAAACATTTTCCAGACCGGTTGCTGCGCTTGCCAATAACACCATGCACAAAATATCAGCGGCAAAATTACCACACTGATATACGGCATACTGGGTATCAGCGTCAGACTGGTCCACGCCAAGCTACTCAAAATTCCGAGACTGACCCATTCTTTTTCTTCACGCACACCGAGTAATGGTCGTAGCCAAAGCAGCGTCAAGCTCAGCCCAGCGAATGCAAAATAAATCTGCTCCATCGTTGAATGCCAAATTAACTGACCGTTCTCACTCACTGAAATAACTTGGTACAGCCCCATCACATAAACAGGCACTAGACCCGTCCACTTAATGATGGACCAACTCCACGAAGCTTTTCGTTTTAACAAGCCTTCATTCACCACCAGATAAGCCACACTAACGATCAATAGACTCAAGGCCAATTGATGGCTAGTCTGCAGCCAATCTAAGAGCAACATGATGAACATAGTAGTTGCTGAGAGCATTTGCACACATTGAAAGGCAATACTCGAACTTGAAAGCTGTTTATGAAATGCAGGAACAGCATGCGTCACGATAATGGCCGCCAAATAGCTCAAACACACGCCCCAATACATCTGTGCAGGGAAATGTGGCAGTTGAACCAAATAATACAGACTTGAACAACCCGCCATCACCAAGAGCGCCATGCCTAAATAACGGCTGATATTGGACTGCTTGTATAAGGCATATATAAATATCAATGCACCTTCAACTGCCCAACCGACCACACTCCACTGCTCTTTCAATACTATCGGTGGAATCAATGCCAAGAAAATTAAGGTCAAACTCAAATAACTTTGTGCAATCAGTGGGATCACCGCACTACGTTTACTGATGCTATACAGTGCGGCAAAAAGCGCTGCGAATAGCAAGCTATACCCCGCCTGCCATACCGTTTCCTCAAAATACATCAAATACAATGCCAGATAAGCAAGCACTGGTGCAGCAAAAATCAGTGCAATATCCAAGGCAGGTTTAAGCTGAAAATGCGCAAGATCTTGTTTCGCCAATAACTGGCTAAAACGAAAACCAAGCCAGATGAAAATCGCGGCATGGGCTAAAACTAGCACGCTCATCATCTGCCGTTCGGTGGTGTATCCGTGGTAAAAAGCATATCCACCCCCCATGATCACCGTCATCAAAAATGCGATTTGATTCAGATATTTCCACGGTCTTAAAGTACTCATGACCGCAACAGCCAGATTAATTACAAGATAATAGGCGATGAATTCCGTTGCAGTTGCATCACGAACAGGCAAGGTAAATGGAGCAAGATAGGCGATCAGCATTGCCATAATTGCCAGTTCTACCGACTGCTGTTTCAAACTGAGCCAAATCGTCAATGCCATAAGCGCTGCATACAGTACACAGGCTATGCTAAAGCCCGAAATCACGGCATTGTAATAGGCAAAAAATAAAGTCAAAAACAGCGCTGCAAGACCTAGACCTTCTAGCGCTAAGGCAAAACTTCGATTTTTGGTTTGTAGCCAAAAACCCAGCCCGACAACACCAGCACTGATCAAACTCACGATCAGCAGTTTCATGGCCAAGCTTAGTTGCCAGTGCTCTGTGGCAAATCTAAGTAAGAGCACCACGCCAATCACCAAGACCAATACCGCCACTTTTAACACGGGATTGCCTTGAAAAAGCCATTGCTGAATCTGACTAGATAGATTTGGCGCAGACTTGGATGATGTATTAGAAGGCGTTGAATTGAATGTTGCCTGATGTCTAGCTGTACCAATTGCCGTCGCGGGATGTACAGATGGTGTATCGTCAGAATCAAAATTTTCAGGACGGTCTATTGTAGGCGCTGATATTGAAGTAGCTGCATGACTCGATTGCGACTGAAGCGCACGTCCTTGCAATAGATGCAGCTGACGTTCTAATCGTTTCAGCCAACGCAGAAAAAAATAGACCCACAGGCTAATCCCGATCGCAACCAAATATCCCAATTCTGTTAACAGTCCAACGACCGTTAATAACGATGCAATATATAACGGAACCTTTGATGTCACTTGAAATGGTTGTTTTGATAAGGTCAGTGCATCAGCGCCGTGCTGTAAATCATCGACATAATTCATCACACTGAGCATAAAACCGATGCCACTGATATAACTCAAGATTCGGACATCTAAGTACCATGCCCCGATCCCTACCATGATCAGCGTCATCAACCAAATCATCTTGATTTCATTATTCTGTTTCAGCATACCTGCTTCGTCATTTTCCTGAATGTTTTGATGATACATGAGCCTGACCGATGGATTAAAACTATTCATCAGTGATTCGGTAAGTTACATATACAATCTAGACTCTGCGTGCGGGCAAAAAATCACGTACAATAAAACCGTTTTCAGGATTAGGAAATTATCCATGCCACCATTTGTCTTGGTCGATGGCTCATACTTTTTATTTCGTGCCTACCATGCACTGCCACCATTAACCACTTCAACCGGTTTGCATACCAATGCAATCCGAGGTGCCATTTCTGCCATCCAAAAATTAATGCGTCGTATCCAACCGACGCACATGGCCGTTATTTTCGATACACCTGAACCAACCTTCCGTCATGAATTGTCCCCAATTTATAAGGGTGACCGTCCAAGCATGCCTGAAGAATTATCACAACAAATTCCATATCTTCATGCATTAATTCGTGCTCTAGGGATTCCGCTGCATATGTTGCCGGGTGCTGAAGCCGATGACATTATCGGAACTTTAGCCAAACGCGCTGAAGCAGCCGGTCATCAAGTTTTAATCTCCACCGGTGACAAGGACATGGCACAGCTCGTTACTGAGCGTGTCACTTTAGAAGACAGCTTCAAAGACAAACCTATGAACGTTCAAGGTGTTTTTGAAAAATTTGGGGTGTGGCCGAATCAAATCATTGACTACCTCACGCTGATGGGCGATGCCTCTGACGGCATCCGTGGTGTACCCGGTGTTGGCGCAAAAACGGCAGCGAAACTTTTAACCGAGTATGGCTCGATTGGCGGCATTTTAGAAAATGTCGACAGCATTAAAGGTAAAGTCGGTCAAAACATTAAAGACAATGTCGAAGGGATTACTCTTGACCACCAACTGGCGAGCATTGTTTGCGACCTCGACATGGGCCTTAAATACGAAGATCTGAAACTTGCCGATCCAAATATTCCAGCACTGCGTGATTTATATACTGAACTAGAATTCCGTAACCAACTGCAGTCATTAGATCATCCGAACAACCCCAATGGCGCAACCTACAAACAAGCAGCCAAAGCCATCAACACCACGGCGACTGTAGCCAATGCACCTGAAGTGGAAGATCAAGCGGACAAAACCAGTGTTGATGATTTACTTGGTGAAGCACGCTATCACACGGTATTGACCCAAGAAGATTGGGATGTGTTATTCAAGCGTCTAAGTACTGAAAAGCGTTTTGCCTTTGATACCGAAACCACTAGCCTTGACTACCGCGTGGCGCAGATTGTAGGTTTCTCGGTGGCTTTAGATGCACATGATGCCTATTACGTGCCGCTTGCGCATGATTATGAAGGTGCGCCGCAACAACTTGATCGCGACACAATTCTAAATCAACTCAAACCTTTACTTGAAGATAATGACGTACAAAAAATTGGTCATCATCTCAAATATGATGCACATGTCTTAGAAAATCATGGCATTCATTTGGCAGGTTGGTATTTCGATACCATGTTGGCTTCTTATGTCCTCAACTCTGTGGCAACTCGTCATGGGATGGATGACGTCGCACGTTTGTATTTAAGTCATCTCACAACGACGTTCGAACAAGTGGCGGGCAAAGGTGCAAAACAAAAAACCTTTAACCAAATTGAGCTTGAAACGGCAGCCCATTATGCCGCAGAAGATGCCCATGTGACCTATCGTCTATATGAAGTACTCGATAAGAAGTTACAAGCTCACCCGGAGCTGATCAATATTTTGCACAATATTGAAATGCCTGTTGCTCGTGTTCTAACCTCTATGGAAGAAAACGGCATTGAATTGGATATGAACTTCCTCGACCAACTCGGTGTGGAATTTGCCAATACTATTCAAAATTTAGAAACAGAAATTACCGATCTTGCGGGTCAAAGCTTCAATGTCAGCTCACCAAAACAAGTTGGTGAGATTCTGTTTGATAAATTAGGTTTAAAAGGCGGTAAGAAAACTTCTACAGGTCAGTACAGTACCAGTGAAAGTGTCTTAGAAAAAATCGACCATCCGATTACCGACTTAATTTTGGAATATCGTGGTCTCTCTAAACTGAAAAGCACTTATACCGATGGTCTGTTAAAACAAGTGAATAATGACACACATCGTGTGCATACCAGTTACCACCAAGCTTTAACGGCTACAGGTCGTCTGTCATCTACCGATCCAAACTTACAGAACATTCCTGTCCGTGAAGATATTGGACGTCAAATCCGTAAAGCCTTTATTGCACCTGAAGGTCGCATTTTACTGGCAGCCGATTACTCGCAAATCGAATTACGTTTAATGGCGCATTTCTCGCAAGATCATGCATTGGTCGATGCTTTTAATCATGGACAAGACGTACATAAACGTACTGCGGCAGAAGTTTTGGGTATTCCACTCGATGAAGTGACCAGCAACCAACGTCGTCAAGCCAAAGCGGTGAACTTCGGCCTGCTCTATGGTATGTCTGAATTTGGTTTGACCCGTCAGTTGGGTTTCACTCGAGAAGAGTCGCGTAACTATATTGGTAAATACTTCCAACGCTACCCTGGTGTTTTGGAATATATGGAACGTACTCGCCAAGTTGCACGTGAACAAGGTTTTGTGGAAACCATTTTAGGTCGTCGTCTGTATACACCAGACATTATGGCGAGCAACAAAATGGTGAAACAAGGCGCTGAACGTGCAGCGATCAATGCACCACTACAAGGTTCTGCAGCGGATATTATTAAATTGGCCATGATCGCCGTCGATAAAATCTTACCGAAAGATCAAGCCAAAATGTTACTGCAAGTACACGATGAATTGGTGTTTGAAGTTGATGCTGCAATTGCCGATGAACTGTCTGCCCAACTGACTGAAGTGATGCAATCTGTGTTGAAAATTTCCGTTCCACTGATTGTGGAAGTCGGTCAAGGCAATAACTGGGACGAAGCACACTAATTCATTCACGTTCATTCACGTTCATTCACACCTTTCTCCTTATAGGAGGAAGGTTGGGATGGAGGTGAGATGTTTCTTAGTTAGTAGAAATATCTTGTTTTACACCACATATTAAATCCACAAAAAAGGACGCCTCGGCATCCTTTTTAATTTAACTTGTCTTAGCTCAGATTAAAGACCAGTCAATAATGCAATTGCGACTTGCTTCATAATGGTTTCCGCAACCAACAATGCCAAAATCGCAAAAATTGGTGACAAGTCAATCATCCCCATATTTGGAAGAATACGGCGGAATGGTGCAAGTAGCGGTTCCGCCAGCTCTTGAACCACTTCAATATAAGGCGAACGTGACTGACTAAACATCACCACCCAACTCAAAATAATCGATGCAAAAATTAAGTAACGACAGAAACGGATTAAATCCTGAATCATGGTCACAAAGGTCATAATGATCAAATGGAATGGACTATTCACCGCCACTCCAGACAAATACATCAAACCAAACATTTTTAACAAATACAGAATCACCACCAACACCAAAGCTGCAGTATTCACTCGACCTTTGGCCAAAGTTGGGAAAATTCGGCTAAAGATATCGATAATTTTTGTTGCTTTTGCTGTTGCCAAAACCACAGGGTTATATGGACTCACGGCAGCAAGCTGCATTAAAAAACGGAAAAATACGAGCAAAATTGCAACGTTAATAATGATTCCAAAAATTTGAGCAGAGCCCATACTTGAACTTTCCTAAATCAAATCGAATTATTTGGTGCTTTCGCTTAACTCTTGTGCCAACTCTTGGCTACGCTTTTGCGCTGCGGCTAAAGCAGCCTGAATATTTTGTGAAATTTGAGCACGATCAAACACTTCAATCGCGGCTTGTGTTGTACCGTTTGGAGAGGTTACATTTTTACGTAACTCCGCAGGACTATTGGCACTGGTAATTGCCATTTGTGCGGCACCTAATGCAGTTTGCAAGGTTAGCGCTGTAGCTACCTTTTCATCCAAGCCCATGTTTTTACCTGCACGGATCATACTTTCCATCATATAGAAAAAGTATGCAGGACCTGAGCCAGAAACTGCTGTTACCGCATCAATTTGCGCTTCTGAGTTTACCCAAAGTGTTAAACCCGTTGAAGCCAAAACTTGACTTGCAAGATCACGATCTTCAGCTGAAACCGCTTCACCTGCATATAAGCCATGCGCACCGGTTTGAACTAAAGCCGGTGTATTTGGCATGACACGAACAATACGCTCTGTGCCTAATAGTTTTGAAATCGTTGCAATTTCTGCACCTGCAACAATTGAAATCACCAACTTCCCTTCTAGCAAACCTTGTAATGGTGCCAAAACTTTTGCCAACACCTGAGGTTTAACTGCAAAAAGAACAATGTCAGCATCTCGAATTGCCGCAACATTATCATCGGTCACATGCAAATCTTTTTCAGCCAAAAGCTCACGTACTTTTTCTACGGGATCTGAAACTGTAATACGTGTAGTCGGGACACCACGTGCAATTAGGCCACCAATTAAAGCCTGTGCCATGTTGCCGCCACCAATGAAACTGATATTACAATTTAGAATTGCGCTCATGATTGAAGATCCGATATTGCAGATTTAGCGTTAAGAGATAATGTCGGTTGCCAGCCAGCTTGAGTACAAAATTCAGACTGCGCCAACCAAAAGCCCTGAGGCGTAAAGACGCCTAGCATAACATTATCTCGGCTTAATATTTGAATAGTATGACGCTGCCATGGAAAAATTTGCGCCTGCTGAATGGCTTTTTTCAAAGGCCAACTTCCGACACGACCATATAAATGAATTTTTTCGCCGCCAAGGCGTGGGCGTATCTGCAGTTGCTGCCCCAATAATTCAGGTGATAAGCCAACCTCTGAGGGTTGAATCACAAAATGGCCGGCAGGCAACTTGAGGCACTGACCTGCAACACAAGTTACAACTTCAACCTCTTGAATGGATTCTGCTGGCAGATAATCCGCTTTGGCAATCCGATGAAGTTGCTGTTGAAAGCGCAGATAATAAAATCCATTCCAGTGTAGTGCCGCTTGCGAGTCTTCGCGTGAGTTAATCACTTCTGAAACTAAACGCTGTACCATTTCAAAGCTTGGACGATATTGCCCCTCACCTTTCATCCAGTGCGATAACAACTGACGCTGACGTGCCAGACTGAGCTGTTGTAAAACCACTAAAGATAAAGTTTGCGATGAACCACAGGCTGCCAAATCTTGTTGCAACACCTCGTGTAAAATTTCATCAGCATCTTGCATCAAATAACTGGTTCGACTCAAGGCTTGCTGCATTTTAGGAAATCGACCACTGAGTACAGGCCATAGAATTTCACGACTCCACGCGCGGTCATAGTCGGTATCAAAATTAGTGAGATCTTGAATATTTTGCACATGCAGTTGTGCTGCCCATTGGCAAATTTGCTCACGTGAAAGATCCAATAGCGGACGCCATAAAGCAAAATCTTCACGTACATCGAATTTTTTCATGGCAGCAAGGCCATGGACACCCGCACCTGAAAGTAGCCGCAACATCAGTGTCTCAGCTT
Source organism: Acinetobacter sp. YH12070 (assembly GCF_013419625.1). NCBI lineage: Bacteria > Pseudomonadati > Pseudomonadota > Gammaproteobacteria > Moraxellales > Moraxellaceae > Acinetobacter > Acinetobacter sp. YH12070. The sequence continues at coordinate 17,274 of NZ_VOZT01000052.1, forward strand.
GATCTTGCTGATGATGCGCGAGTACCAATATTTCATCTGCTTGTAAATGTTGGGCAAAGGCTTGATAGCGGGCCGAGCGTGCTTGATTTTCAAGGTTACCTTGCGCAACCTGGACTTTCTGTATGATGAATGGAAGATTTAGCGCTGTACACTGAGCACGTACAAACTCGCCCCAAGCATGACTACACGCTTGTAGTTGGTGATCAATATATATCACCCGTATTTTTTCAGGGCACAAAAACGACATAAGATGCAGCAGCAACATGGAATCCATGCCACCACTACATCCTATTAAAAATCGGCTTTGTTCAGGCAGCGCCTGAATTTGACTTAAGCAGTCAGCCCTAAATTGTCGCTGCCAAACTTCATTAAACGCTGATAACGCGCTTCGCATCGTTCGTTTGCATCCATTGGTTGCAGTTCTTCTAAAGCTTGCTTCAAGACCACTTTCAAATCCTGCATGACTTTTTCAGGGTTTAAATGTGCGCCTTCCGCTTCGTCCACCACGTATTCCACAATGCCCATCTTCTGCAATTTATCTGCCGTCAATGCCAATGCTTCACTTGCTTGTTCTGCTTTCTCTGCAGTTTTCCACAAAATAGATGCACAGCCTTCAGGTGAAATCACTGAATAAATACTGTGAGATAGCATAATCACACGGTCAGCCACGCCAATACCGAGCGCACCACCCGAACCACCTTCACCCAATACCGTTGCCACTACAGGCACTTTGAGTGAAGAAAGCTGAGCTAAGCTAGTTGCAATCGCTTCGGCCTGACCACGCTCTTCTGCACCCACACCTGGGTACGCACCCATGGTATCAATAAAGGTAAAGACTGGCAGATTAAAACGCTCGGCCATATCCAATAAACGCTGTGCTTTACGGTAACCTTCGGGGTTACTCATACCAAAATTATGTTGTAATTTTTCACGTGTACTACGACCACGGTGCTGACCTACAATCATCACAGGCTGACCATCTAAACGAGCCAAACCACCAATCATCGCGCCGTCATCACCAAATAGGCGGTCACCGTGCAAAGCATCGAACTCTGTAAAAATTTCGCCAACATAATCCAAAAACTGCGGACGTTCAGGATGACGTGCGATCTGAACCGTAGTCCAGGCTTTAGATTGAGCTGCTTTATTTTTCATAGGTCGATCATTATCCCTAACTTAACTGGTCTGTTAATTGATAAATTGTTCCGACTGGATATTCAGTTCAATATCCCAATGCTTAAATTGCACCTGCTCATCATGCAAGTCTGCAACCAACAAAGGCCACTGTTTGGCATCACCAGAAACACTAAGTTGCCATTGTTGCGCATTGTCCACGCTTAATTCAATGGCAGGAAGCATCTCATCGCTGCGACTATGATTTAATAAAACTGCTAAACGAAGCAATAGACATAAGTAAACAAGTTTGTTACCACCGACTTTCATCACATCAATGCGCGCGTCACTGCGTAACTTACGACGATGATGCGCTACTAAATGCGACAAATGATTTTGATCAATTTGTGAGAAACCAGGAATATCCGAATGTTGCAGTAAATAAGCACCATGACGATGGTAACCACTATGACTGATCGCTAAGCCAATTTCATGCAAATACGCTGCACGACGCAGTAAATCACTGTCATCACTGGTCAAATTCAGTGCGGTCGCCACACCATTAAACAGTTGTTGAGCGGTATTTACCACACGTTCAGCTTGTTTCATATCTGCGTTGTAGCGACCCATCAACGCATGTACAGAACGGTCACGAACATCTTCATGTTGGAAACGTCCCAATAGGTCGTACATCACGCCTTCACGTAACGCGCCATCCGAATAGACCAATTTATCGATATTCAGCACATCAAAGACTGCATACAAAATGGCAATGCCGGCTGGCAAAACTGCTCGACGGTCTTCTTTTAGACCATCAAATTCCATTTCATTGACATGCTTATATTTAAGCAATTTATCTTTGAGTTTAAATAAACCGTCACGTGTCAGTTCTTCCTGATCGTTGCTCCAGCCCATATTGACACAAATCTGACGACACGCTTTGATCGTGCCACTTGAACCGACAACAGTATCCCAGCCCGCAGCTTTATAAGTGTTGGCAATGCCTGCGATTTCCTTGCGAGCAGCATTTACCGCTTTATCAAAACTTTTCAGGTTAATTTCACCATCAGCAAAAAACGCTTTGGTAAAAGCGACACAGCCCATTTGCACAGATTCTGTATGAATCGGTTCAAACTCTTCACCAATGATCAACTCTGTTGAGCCCCCACCGATATCAATCACAAGGCGGCGACCACTATTTGCCATAGTATGTGAAACCCCCAAATAAATGAGACGGGCTTCTTCACGACCAGCAATGATTTCAATTGGTTTTGGTAAAATTTCAGCGGCTTTTTGAATAAATTCATGACCATTTTTTGCTTGACGCAAGGCATTAGTCGCCACAATACGTAAACGGTTAGCTTGTACAGGATTTAAACGCCCCACAAAACGTGCTAGGCAGGCTAATCCTCGTTGCTGTGCGGCTTCAGTCAAATTTTTATTTTCGTCTAGACCTGCGGCAAGCTGTACTTTTTCTGACATTGATGCAACTTTTTTCACTTCACCATGGTCTACGCGTGCAATAGCCAAGTGGAAGCTGTTCGATCCCATATCGATAGCAGCAAGTAATTCTTCATCAATCAAAAAATCAGACATTATTCAAAAAAACCTGTTCAGAATTGTGCTTAGATTAATTCACATACATGCAATTTAAAAGCCATTTATGAGTAGTTCGGGCGGAACTTATCGATTTTTTATCTGAAGCAATGATAGTCATACACGATCATCGGCATCGTGATCATCCATTAGACAAACTCGCCATTCAGGTCGAAAATTTACATAACCCCCTACATTGTTATAGTTGGCTATGTAATACTTATAAACATAGAGTCAACTTAAAAATTAATTCCGGAGCAAAATCCATGTCTGGCAATATCGTAAATACAACTGATGAAAACTTCCAAGCCGATGTACTAGAGTCTGATACTCCTGTACTTGTAGATTTCTGGGCAGGTTGGTGTGCTCCTTGTAAAGCCATTGCACCTGTACTTGAAGTACTTTCAACTGAGTTTGAAGGCAAAGTTAAAATCGTTAAAGTAGACGTAACTTCTTGCGAACAAACAGCTGTAAACTACAACATCCGTAACATTCCTGCATTATTAATGTTTAAAAACGGCGAAGTTGTAGCAACCCAAGTCGGTGCCGCACCAAAATCTAAATTGACAGCTTTCATCGAAGAAAACATCTAATATTTTTTCGATAAAAACACTCGAAAATACGCTGTTTTACACAGCGTATTTTTTTGGTTGATAAATTGACAAATGCTGCGTTCTCTCTTATATTGTTTACTCAAGAAATTAAGGATCTCAAATCCTGTCATTTTCTTACAACACACAACACATAAAATGCCGCTCGGCAACAGAATTGTTTTTCACATCTCTCTTCATATAACGAATCAGATCTCTGAATTGTTTTGTGCAAACCAATTGCTATCGTTTCTTGCACGATCGCGGCACATTTGTTGCTCCCTTTTCCAACCTGTACCTCAGAATTTTAGATTCTATCTGACCACCTATGAACTTAACCGAACTCAAGAAAAAACCGATTGGCGAACTCATCAAGATTGCCGAGTTTATGGGCCTCGAAGGAATGGCTCGTAACCGTAAGCAAGATATTATTTTCGCCATCTTAAAGCGCCACGCAATGAACGGCGAAGAGATTTTTGGTGATGGCGTTCTAGAAATTCTGTCGGACGGCTTTGGTTTCTTACGCTCTGCAGCGGGTTCTTACCTAGCCGGCCCTGACGATATCTATGTGAGCCCATCACAAATCCGTCGCTTCAACCTTCGTACTGGTGACACTATTACAGGTACGATTCGTCCACCTAAAGAAGGCGAACGTTACTTTGCATTATTAAAAGTTAATCAAATTAACTACGACACACCCGAAAACTCACGTAATAAGATTCTTTTCGAAAACTTAACACCTTTATTTCCAACCGAACAATTGGTAATGGAATTAGGTAATGGTACAACAGAAGACTTAACTGCGCGTGTGGTTGACTTGGTTGCTCCGATTGGTAAAGGTCAACGTTCAATTATCGTTGCACCGCCAAAAGCCGGTAAAACCATGTTGTTACAAAACATCGCTCAGTCGATTGTTCGTAACAATCCTGAATGTTTCTTGATTGTCCTTCTAATTGACGAACGTCCTGAAGAAGTAACAGAAATGGAACGTACTGTTCGTGGTGAAGTAGTTGCTTCAACATTCGATGAATCACCAGCTCGTCACGTACAAGTTGCAGAGATGGTGATTGAAAAAGCTAAACGTCTTGTAGAACACAAAAAAGATGTAGTGATTTTACTTGACTCAATTACTCGTTTAGCACGTGCTTACAACACTGTAATCCCTTCATCTGGTAAAGTTCTTACTGGTGGTGTGGATGCCCATGCTTTAGAACGTCCAAAACGTTTCTTCGGTGCAGCACGTAATATTGAAGAAGGTGGTTCACTGACAATTATCTCAACTGCGTTGATTGAAACTGGCAGTAAGATGGATGAAGTGATCTACGAAGAATTCAAAGGTACAGGTAACCAAGAAATTACCCTAGACCGTCGTATTGCTGAAAAACGTGTGTTCCCTGCGATGAACATCAAAAAATCAGGTACACGTCGTGAAGAGCGCCTAATGTCTGAAGATAACCTCCGTAAAGTTTGGATTTTACGTAAATTGCTTCATACACAAGACGAACTTGCAGCGATGGAATTCTTGCTTGATCGTATGAAAGAAACCAAAACCAATGATGATTTCTTTGATCAAATGAAACGTAAAGCATCCAACTAAGTTGAATGTTTGACTGAAAAGGCCATCTATAACGATGGCCTTTTTATTTGGTTGACTTTAGTTACACAAAGAAACATTTGATGGATTTCCATGTAAACTTATTTTCAAGTTGATGATTATAAAAAATATATTTTAAAAAACCCTATTCTTTTTAGTGGTTTATTTGCTATTTCCCCAATATAAATCTTTCTCTTAATTGTTATTTTCTGTTAAAAAATGGTCGTTTTTCACCTATTTTTCACGGTTTTTTCAAAGTCGCTAGTAGCATTTCAAAATACTCAGTGATAGCATACACGCAGACCAGTTAGACTGCTCTATGCATTTTTAATACCTATTCAAATTAGGCATAATAAAAGCACACAACAGACTAACGCAGGTTATTTTTTAATCTCATATTTTAGAGAGTGATGCCATGTTATTCAAAAAAATCGCTATTGCTGCTGCAGTTGCTACTACTTTAGCTTTCGTTGGTTGTGCTAAAAAAACTGAAGAAGCTGCTCCTGCTGCTGCATCTGAAGCTGCTGCTTCTGAAGTAGTTGCTGCGTCTGACGCTGCTGCTGTTGAAGCTACTGCTGCTGCATCTGAAGCTACTGCTGCTGCTTCTGAAGCTACTGCTGCTGCTTCTGAAGCTACTACTGCTGCTTCTGAAGCTGCTGCTCAATAATCTAACCGATTATTCAGCACAAAAAGAGAGCCCTTTGGCTCTCTTTTTTATTGCCTCAAACTTTAAACCTTAGTTCATAAAAAATAGCTAATATTCAAAATACTAAGTAAGCGTCCGCTGAACACACCTTATGAATTCATCCTATAAGCCTTAATTTAGTCCCCACTTAGAAACAAGTGGGGACTTAAATTTATGACTACAAATAATCAGACATCCATCGCATCTCTTGCGAAAAAACGAAGAACATACAGTGCTGAA
>NZ_VOZT01000053.1:0-21125 GCF_013419625.1 Acinetobacter sp. YH12070
TTGTTCCACTTTAGATATTTGTTTAAGATGAGATGTAACTCATTGAAATGTGTCATCATATTCGTCGTCAGAAAACAAGTATTATGCCATTATTTCAATGAGTTATCTTTTTTTGTCGTGTACAAAGAGTTTCAACATAGTTTGAATTTTTAAAGATCATTATGCTGTTCAATGCCCGCTATAACACCCTGCCACCTCGCCTGTACCATCATCAGCAGCCTGTACCTTTAAAAGGCGCAAAAGCTGGGCATTTTAATGCCGCTCTTGCGGATGAGCTGCAATGGTCTGAGACAGATAAACAGGCTTGGGTTGAAATCTGCAGCGGTCAAAAAACCTTTGCTGAATTTGAACCTTTGGCCATGGTCTATGCAGGTCACCAGTTTGGACAATGGGCCGGCCAATTGGGCGATGGACGCGGCTTATTGATTGGGCAAATCATCGATAAACATGGGCAAACCATTGACCTGCACCTTAAAGGTGCCGGCTCTACGCCTTATTCACGCATGGGCGATGGACGTGCAGTGCTGCGCTCGACCATTCGTGAATATTTGGCAGGACATGCGCTGAACAACCTAGGCGTTGCATCCAGCAATGCGGTGGGTTTTACCAGTTCTGAGCAAGGTGTACAGCGCGAAAAACTCGAGCTCGGCGCGATGATGCTGCGTACATCTGACTGTCATATCCGATTGGGACATTTTGAATGGATCAATCAATATCAGGGTGATTTACTAACTGAATTCACGCAAAAATGTATTGAGTGGCACTACCCTGAATGCTTGAATGCCGAACAACCTATTTTAGCTTTTGCCACTCAAGTCATTCAGCGTACCGCAGTGATGATTGCCAAATGGCAGCTGATTGGCTTTGCGCATGGCGTGATGAATACCGACAACCTGAATATTACCGGTTCAACATTGGACTTCGGCCCTTATGGCTTTATGGAGCGCTTCCGTCCAAATTGGATTAACAACCATTCGGACTACCAAGGCCGCTATACCTATCAACAGCAGCCAAGTATCGGGCATTGGAATTTATGGCAATGGCTGAATAATCTCGTTCCGCTCTGCCCTTCAGATTATGACAAAGAACAGTGGAAAGACGATCTAGCCAAATGCTTAGAGCATTTTGAACTGACCTTCTTGGAACATTATAAATTGGGCTTAAGCCAAAAAATGGGGCTGCCGAGTTTTCATAAAGACAGCTTCGACTGCGCCATGGCCTTTTTACGCATTCTGCAAAGTGAGCAACTGGATTACACGCAAAGCTTTATCCATCTGCAAAATCATGAATATGAAGCCATTAAAGATGACTGCTTAGACCGCCGCGCCTTTGAAGGTTTCTTGGCACAATATGAAAGTATCCGTGAGCATCAGGACACCGATGTTTTAGATGCGGAAATGGCAAAGGCCAATCCGCAATATATTTTGCGCAACCATATGGCGCAAAAAGCGATTGAGCTTGCTGAACGCAATGATTTTTCAGAAGTACAGCGTTTGTTTACATTGCTGAGCCAGCCATTTATTAAACAGCCTGAACTGGAAACAACAGAAGATTTAGGACCTTTACCTAGTGATGTGCCTGAAGTGATGGTCAGCTGCTCGTCTTAAAAAAATATCCACAAATCCACATTTCACTCGACTCAAAATTGTGGATAATTTAGACATTATCCACAATACCGAAATGGATGGACTGTAATGCCGTCCATCCTCTAAAAAATAATGACAAGAAAACGTATCGCTATTTTTAGTTTCGCTATCCTCGTCTGCATTGTTGCTGCCTGCTTTGCCTATCAAAAATTTGAAAAATATCTACCTACACCTACCAATGCACTGGCCTTTCCACCTGAATTAAGCGATTTACAAATTCAAAAAATTCGCACAGAAACGCCGATCGACAATATTCAGGTACATAAGGCTCAGCGTTATTTGGAATTAAAACATCAGGATCAAGTCATTCGGCGTTACCCGATGCGTCTGGGTTTTCAACCGCTAGGACATAAAGTTCAAGAAGGTGATGGCAAAACGCCTGAAGGCAGCTATATGATTGATTGGCGCAATCCGCAAAGTTCATTTTATAAGTCTTTGCATATCTCTTACCCCAATGCGACTGATAAACAGAAGGCTAAGCAATTAGGTGTTACTGCTGGCGGCGATATTATGATTCATGGTTCAGCGACCAGTTTGCAGATGAAAGTTGCTCCTCAGCTCATGACGTATTTTCCACAAAAAGATTGGACTTGGGGCTGTATTGCAGTGCGTAATATTGATATGGATGAAATTTGGCAATTGGTGAATAATGATACCGTTATTCATATTCATCCTTAAGCTTTAACGCACAGGCTTATTTTTGGTTATCTCTTATGATTGCATTACACGCTGTAGCTGCGAAGACGGCCTTCGCCCTGCCAGAAACCACGTGCAGCCAGCCTTTTGGTGAAGGCTGTGATGTGTTTAAAGTGATGGATAAGGTTTTTATGCTGAGTTTTCACTTAGAAGGCAAAGCAGCGATCAATTTGAAAGTGCTGCCAGACAATGGCGTAATGCTTAAAGATATTTATCCCTTTATTCGTGCGGGCTGGCATATGAATAAGAAGCATTGGATTTCTGTTTTTACAGATGAAGAATTGGAAGAAGAACTGCTGCAGGATTTGGTGCTAAATTCTTATGAATTAGTTGTATCGAAGTTAAATAAAGGACAGCGGCAAAGGATTGAGTTGCTGAGGAGTGTTTAGATAACACTTCCCTTTCGATCTGGTTGATTTTGCAAATTTAGTATAATCGCAATTATGTTTAATCGGTGTATTATTAACAGACTGGAATATTATTTTTCTATATAATTCTTAATCTCTTACTTTAGTTAAACCAATAATCAAAATAAAACTACTAATAATCATTGGCATTACTTTAAGCTTCAATTCATTAGCATGGTCTGCATTACCTGAAAATAATCAAATTTCTTCAATTCTCAAAAACCAACTCAGCGATAAAATATTAACTGAATCTGAAATTATGGAAGGTGCTGCACAAACCCAAGGTCTATATCAATATTGCATCCAAGATACTGTAAGCAAACTTAAGCTTATGTATCCTGATGCAGATCAAGCAATGACAATGGATACCGTTAATAATGCTTGTATATACCCTGAAGATCGCTTTAATCTATATAGCATATTATTAGCTGCTTCTAGCATGAAAAAACCTATGTCAGAGAAAGAAGCGGCCATATTTATAGAACAAAATTATCTTAATAATGGTCGCAATCAAACAAATGCTACTCAGCGTGAAAAAATTTATAAAAACTTAGGTTTATTGAAATAAAACATCTTCAAAGGCTTTTGAAAAATTAAATAATTTTTATTGAATTAATATTCAAAGGTTCTTTCGCACTACATAGATTAAGTTTTCTAAAATCAGCATAATACACGTTATATGACGTTCGCAATTTGATACTACAATATTAATTGGTTTAATTTTTTATAAATTAAAGCCTAGACTACTTTATTTCGTATAACAGTCATTTGAAAATAAGAGTTTCAATCATTAGACTAAAAGTTAAATTAGAAAAATGACCCTCTACTCACCTAAGTCTTTAATCAATGTGTAGTAAGAGTCCGATAAATCACAGTTTATTTTTTGCATTAATGCAGAAAAATAATCATCCGAATCATCAGCTTCAAAATAAACAGTTTTATATTTCTTAAGTAATGTTCTCAATTCATTTTGAAAGAAAAACAGATAGTCATCCATATCATCTTCATCCATCCCTCCCAAATATGCAACTTCAATTGAGTTTTCATCTGAGCAACCAATAAGAAAGTAAGCACATAGTTGAGAATGTTGATTTAAAAGGATTGTTGACTCCATTACATTTATATTTTTTAAATATTCGAACAATAAGTCAGGTGAAAATTCCTGAGCTAAAACATTAACACCTTCATGAAATCGCCTGTAGTTTTTATGGAACAATTTCTTTAATTCTTGCCATTCTTCTTTCGACATCTGATTTAATTTTTTAGTTTTTATTCTTTTTATATCTGTATAGATTTCAGTTATTTCGGTTAATTCAATCAAGTAAGTCGTTCTAGCAATATAAAAGCGATGTGACTCAAACAGTTCACGTAAAGAATTATTCCTAGAATTGAGTATGAGTTGTAATCTTCTCGTTTTAGAGTTTTTCTCTAAATTATTGATCAATTTTATGAATAGATTAGCCTCTAAATCATTTTGTACCTCATGAAATAAAATATAATCTCGATGAGGATGGACATGATTAGAATAAAGCATTCCCAGTGCAATGATCGTATCATCTCTTTTCGCAACGACATGATAAAAACCTATCTTTGGTAAATGATGCTCAATTAAATATTGCTGTAAATGCATATTCATTTGTGAATCAAAATGCTGAGAATCTAAAATTTTAATATTCATAATTATTTACCGATTTATTTAAAAAAAATTAATTACTCAGCCCTCAAAAATATTCACAAAATATACTTCTTACCAAATTTTTAATGTTTTTAATTAATATCAATCCTTTAACCTAAACCATATAAATTTAAAGCATACTGGAACGGCTGCTATTGATACGAACACTCCATAAATATGTTTATTTTCAAAATAAATTAGCAAAGACATTCTTTAACAGCGCGTAACAAGAACGCCTGCATATCAAAAGGCTCGTCCCTAAGCCTTCATTGCATTAAACTTTCTTTGCTTGCATCACTTTAAACAGCACATACAGCAGTAAAATCCAGACCGGCTGCATCAGTACCGACAGCATAAAACCCTGATTCCACATGATGTACAAAATCATCAGCATGAACACTAAGACAAAGTAGTTGGTGAACGGTGCAAATAATGCAGGAAATTTAGTTTGTATACCCTGCTGCTGCATCGCTTTTCTAAACTTCAAATGAATCAAGCTGATCAGCATCCAGTTCAGTACCGCCGCACTCACCACAATATAAATCAAATAGCTCAATGCTTTTTCAGGCAAGAAATAATTCAGCAGCACGCAGCCAAAAATCAGCAAAGCAGAAAATAAAACCGCAGCAATCGGTGTGCCGTGTTTATTCACCTGCTTAAATGCTTTTGGCGCATTGCCCTGTTCTGCCAAGCCCAACAGCATACGGCTATTGGCATACATGCCGCTATTGCAGACCGAAACAGATGCCGTCAAAATAATAAAATTCAGCAAATGCGCCGCCCAATCAATCCCCATCTGATTAAAAATCATCACAAAAGGACTATGATCCAAACCACCAAGTTTCAACTGATTCCACGGCACCAGCGACAGCAGTACCGCCAAAGAACAGATATAAAATAAGAACACGCGGATCACGGTCTGATTCACCGCTTTAGGAATGTTTTGATCTGGATTTTCAGTTTCCGCAGCCGCCATGCTGATCAGTTCAATGCCGCCAAAAGCAAACATCATAAAGGCCAGCATATAAAATAGGCCTTCAAAACCATGTGGGAAAAAGCCGCCATGTACCCATAAATTGCTAATCGAAGCAGTAGAGTCTGCGCCTGCAGTAAGTAGCAGATACACACCAAAAGCAATCATGGCAACAATCGCCACAACCTTAATCATCGACAGCCAAAATTCAGATTCTGCATACAGTTTGACATTGGCTAAGTTGGCTAACGTAATGACCGCAAAAAATACCAGAACTGAAACCCAAGCAGGCACATGTGGCCACCAATAATTGACATATTTGCCTATCGCGGTCAGCTCGGTCATCACTACTAAAATATACAGAATCCAGTAGTTCCAGCCCGTTAAAAAGCCCGCAAACTTGCCCCAATATTTAAAGGCAAAATGACTGAATGAACCTGTGACTGGCTCTTGTACAATCATCTCGCCCAACTGGCGCATAATCAGAAAAGCAATCAAGCCGCCAATCAAATAGCCCAAAATAATCGATGGCCCAGCCGACTCAATAATATGCGCAGAACCTAAAAATAGTCCTGTACCTATTGCGCCACCCATTGCAATCAGCTGAATATGGCGGTTCTTTAATCGGCGCTGCAGTTGAGGCATTTCGCTGCTCACAACACGTTCTCATCTTATAAAAAAGTGGATTGTAGCCTGTGCAGCTCTTTGCAGCCAAATATTCATAGACAATTGCTGTATGAGCAGCAAATGATGCTGATAAAATCAGGCTTCAAATCTGCCCATACCGTTAACTGCATCTATGAATCAGCAACACTTATCAATGGTCTTCATTCCTGGATTTATGCTGGATGAATCCTTGTGGGATGAGCTCATCCCACAACTTCCGCACACATGGAATTTCTTTAGGGCAAGTTTAAAACACGGTCAAACGATTGATGAAATTGCGGAACATATCCTACTCAATGCCCCGCCACGCTTTGTCTTGGTTGGTTTTTCATTAGGCGGTTATATTGCCAGAACCATAGCGCAGAAATATCCTGAACGTATTTCTGCACTCATTTTAGTGGCAAGCTCTTTACGCCCTGATAGTGAAATACAGAAGCAGTTAAAAATCGCGGCCATTCAAGCTGCATCAGCAGGCACGTTTCATGGTTTGAGCAAAACAGCGATTGCCAAATCACTACACCCAAACCAGGCGGACAATCGGAAGCTGATTCAACGTATTCAAGATATGGGCAAAAATCTTGGATTTGAAAGCTTTAAAGCGCAGTCATTATTAGACCGTAGCCATATTCGCAGCGGTGCCATTCAGTGCCCAACACTGATTATTTCGGCTGCTCAAGATCGGCTGCGTTCACTAGATGAAGCGCAGGAGCTGCATCAATCTATAGCACACAGTCAACTTGATATGATTGAAAATACGGGCCATATGATTCCACTCGAACAGCCGGAAGCTTTAGCCGCCAGTATGCTAAAGTGGCTGAATACATTGCCTCTTTAAATATAAACAGCCCTCAATTGAGAGCTGTTTATAGCATTCACCACCCTTGATGGATAATTAATAGCGAATGCAGTACGTCTAAACCTATTCATTCATACTGCGGTGTCATGTAAATCTTTATTTACGCTGTGGCACTTCAGCCCAGCGTGCATAACTCTTAGTGCTTTTCAGCACAGTGCCCGCTTGTTTTGCAGCGACGCCACTATAGTCCTGAGAGAAACTATCTGAATTTTCATCAAAACTCGCACCATCAAATAATGGGAAAGTTCCGGCTTTTTTCTGAATCACCACATCATCAATCATCCAGCCGCGGAAACCGTTATAAAGTTGATCGACTGTTCTGAATTGGAATTTCAGCTGAACATTGGCCTTGCCTGCATATTCATCTAATGAAATTGCTTCTTGCTGAACAGCAGCTGGTGCAAGGTTAAAACCTAAATTACTGTATGGAATCGGCGCGCGCTCATATGCAGAGGATGGATCTGCCAGCGGGTTTAATCGAGCCAAGGTCTTAAAGCTCTTGCCGCCGTCGGTAGAAACTAAAATATTCATCAAGTCGAATCCCTGATTATTTGGATTGACCGACTCAATTTCCCACCATGTTTTAAAGCTTAAACTCAAAGGCGCCTGATATTGGCTCAGATTAATGGCAGGTGAAATCAATTCTCCGGTATTGTCATGCTGCGAAGTGCCGCCATCAAACTCTAGTGCAGTCGAAGAATCACTTAAAGCGCCAATAAAGTTGCCATTTACTTTGTCACCATACCAATATGCCGTATTACCTTGCAGTGGCTCAGGTACCTTGCCTTGACTTTGGTCATTCGGCGCTAAGCGTACACGCTGATTCACTTGATTATTACGAATGTTGTGACCTTTGTTGAGCAGCTGCCAATCGACATTGGCCACACTAGGCTGTGACCTTGTCCATGCATTGCGAGTAGCAGAGTCCGCTTCAAAAGTTTCACGCCATATGGCATCTGCAGATGTCGTTTCAGGCAGCACTTCAAATTGATAGCCCGATGCAGAAGAAGCAATGACCGTAACTTTTTTCGTAATAGTATTAATTCCTGCACCGCTAATGGTGAGCGTGGCATTTTTCAATGCTTCAAGCAGCGCATTTGATACGTTGAATGAAAGCGTGAAATAGCCATTGGCATCGGTAATGGCACTGACAAATGCGCCATTGGTCGCCGCACCGCCTGATAATGCGACTTGCGCATTCGCCAAAGGCTTCCCTTTAAAAATCACTTGACCAGACAATGTTCCGACCACGGCATCATTGACTGGCGTATCACTTAGAGTCTGACAGTCTTGATCTAAACAGTTGAGGACTACATTCAACACAATGCTCTTATTGGTATTTTTAGGATGGATCAAGAATGCCGAAACTGCAGACTGTCCATTTTTAGTGACCAAAACATAATATGTGCCTGCAGCCAATTTAGGCAGTTTAACAATGCCTTGGGCATTGGTAAGGTAACTTTGACCTTTAAAATGAGTTGCTGTCGGTAAACTATTAATCGGTGGAAATAGCTGCTCAGAATCATCCGCTGTGATTGTATTTGTTGCTATTTTCAGACTGCCTGCTTGTACTTTCTGCCACTCTTCATCACTTAAAATCTGAATCGACGCAGCATTTAAGGCAAGATTATTCACATCTAATAAAGTCAGCTCTTCTACGCTTTTCTGTACCATGGCATCGGCAACTGGCTCTGGCGGTACGCTTACAGTCTCATCACGATCATTACCGCCACACGCCGTTAAACCCAAGACACCTGTGACCATTATTATTTTTGCAAATGCACTATTTTTCATCTGTTCTGCCCTCTGGCTTTTCCATTTTTAAAAATTGTTATCTCAACATTGAACTCTACCAGCCCAAACATACTGGTGAATATTCCAGCAAAATAATAACCAATTTTCATTAAATGCGCAAATTTCGCATTTTTATGTGATTTTTATCATTCATCCAATTGCCATTGTTTTGCTGTTAAGGGATGCCCATTCCTTCAAAAATGGAATACTAATAAATATCTAATACTGATAAAAACTTTAAAAAATAAAAAATTTACGATATAAATAAAAATCGGTTATAGATAAATTCAAACTTATCCATAACCGAACAATTTAAATTCCATTATGACAATGCAAAGCTTTTTTTAATACATATCAATACGGTTAAATAAAACAACTGCTTAAAACTTTACACATTCTAAAGAAGCTAATCTGTTTACAGTCGCTGGTCCAACAGCACTTACCATAGATATTGCGCATATATTTGCGCGCCCATACGTTTTGCTTGGTTGGTATTGAATGAATCTGCTATGTATTTAAAACCAAAGTTTTCATGTTTGACGGAAAGGCCAAACGAATTGGTTTGGGGTTCAAAATGGATTCCCCACATTAGCCCTGTATTCCAATATGCATTGAGCTGCCAAAGACTTATATACTCATTTGAGATTGAACTGAGTCCTAAACTCCAAGCCTGCTCTGAGTCATAATTTAAATCCGAATAAATTTTAAATGGCAGCTTTTGCGCATAGGTCTTATCTTTATCAAACTCTCCCTGAATATCAAACCGTGGACGCTTATCTTGATCATAGCTGATGTTATATCGTGTGTATGGAGCATCTTGCCAATATAAATATGCCAATGCATCCTGAATATTAATTTTTAAATTCCAATTTTTTGCAATAGCACCTCTTAAAGTCGCATCTAGGGCATAGCCATACCCGCTATGTGCCTGCTCATTCCAGCCCATTTTATCTTCTTTCAAAGCAGGATGATCATAACTGTAATCTATGCTCCCATTCAGCCATTTGACGCGGTCCATAAGCTCTTGCTGATCTGTCGTTACCCCTAGCGCATTAATATGACCATCAATATAATGACGCCCAATTAACGCGGTTATACCCGTTTCTAAATTCCAATTCGAACTAATGGGCCATGTATAGGCAGCCCGAGACCCAACAGTATCAATATGCTGTGCTTCAAGCCTCAAGTCATATGTTGAGTTTGCATCGATAGGCAGTTCATTCTGTATTTGATAATAAAGCTTTGCTGTATCCTCACTGAAATTGAGCGCATAGTCATATCGCCAGATCCAGCTAAAATCCCAATTACCCTGCTTTACGCCCAATTGCATTAAACCATGAGCAAATGCATTTTTTCCTGATTTAAACTTAGAATCATCCCAATCATCTGTAAATGCATGAATCGCTAACGGTTCACTATAAACATCTGCTTGCACTTGATAATAGATAGCCTCTTGTGCATAGCTATAAAACGGGAGCGATAATCCCAATAATACTAATTTTTTTTTCAACATAGAAAAAAGGGGGAACATCGTTACCCCCTCTCCTTAATTCATTATTATGGTGCAATCATTAGCACAGTGTTATCGGTAAATTTCGCAGAATAAATGCTATTCGATACTCTATTGATCGTACCGTATCTAACAGTACCGACTTTAATATCAGCAGAACTGAATTGATCTAAATCTGGAATTTCTACAAATGCACCATTCGCATGAGATACTCTTGACCAGATAATTGGAGATTGCGCGATCAGATTGTCAGTTTTTACATCTATATTTAATGTATTTTGATCAACTGTAACTTTAAGATTTGCTATCCCTTTTTGGTAATCATTCCTTTTAGCGTTAAGCAGTAAACTGAATGGCTTCACAGCAGCCCCCCCACCTTTTACGTTACCAGAGAGATTAACTGTCAAATCTGCATTAATAAATGCAGCCGCAGATTCGCCTTGGGTAATATCAAAGGTTTTAGTCAGATCATTTTTTAGCTTAATATTTGCATCTAAGCCTAAGTTTTCTGCTCCGCTTAAAGCTTCACCTTTCAAAATAATTTCATATGGAATAATTTGATTAAATGTTTCAGTACCATTTTTGAATTTAACTCGAGCAGCTTTGCTTGAAAGTTCAGTTAAATTCAGCTTCGCGTTCTGAGTTGTTAACAAAACATTTAAAAATTTAAATTGTGCCGTAACCGGAGCATTTTCACTTTCTGAGTCTTCCAGCTTGATAGCTGTATCATAAACAACTTGAGCGGTACTGTTGCTATTAAACCCTAAGCTTGATTCTAATCCATCCGCATTTTTAGCTGTGATTTTACCGCCTGAAACTATTTTAAAATCATGCTGTTTTGCAGATGCTGTGAATGGCGCATCCAACTTTAAATTGCTTACAGTAATCAAAACCGCATCGCTAAAAACATCTTTTCCAGTAAAAGTACTGCTATCCCAAATATAGTCCATCCAATATTTAGCCGATACACTTCCATTAACAGAAACTGAAGTCGGTGTTACGCTGATTTTAAGACCATTTTTGCTCAAAATATAATCTGGATAATATATCCCCCCATAGGTCGCATCATCCTCTAAAAGTGCCTCTAATTCTGCAGCGGTATAGTCTTTTGTGGAACCTTGAGCATCTTTCTGCGCCAATGAAGCTAAAGTAATGATGAGATCAGAAGCATTACTAATATCATTTCCTGCATTACTTACAGCATCAAATGCAGGCTCATACTGAGACTGCAAACCTTTAAAACTGTCAAAATAGGCAATAATATTGTTCGTAGTTTTGATTAATACTTTAGCTTTCTCTAAATCTGTTGCTGGATTTGATGGGTTAGCTGTTTCCCCATTTGAACCGCCATTATCTGAAGTCCCACCGCTACTAGAAGACCCGCCACCACCACCGCCACATGCAGTTAAAATTACAGAACAGCTTATTGCTAATAAGGTTTTTTTTAAAATCATTATGTTTTTCCCTCTTAAAAATACAAATAAAAAAGCCTTTAAAAATTAAAGGCTTTTAAAAAAAGATTCAAGAACAAAAAGTAACATTAATCCTCTGGATATTCAAAACGGTAGCCGACGCCATACACAGCTTGAATCCACTCATGGCGGTTGCCAGTTTCAGCAGCATCCGAAATTTTACGGCGCAGGTTTTTGATATGGCTGTCAATCACACGGTCAGCCACTTCAAAACTGTCTGGATTGATATGATCCAGTAACTGCGCACGTGAATACACCTGCCCCACATGCTCTAAGAACAATTCCAGTAAGCGAAACTCCGTTGGCGTTAAGCTCAATGCTTTTTGTTGATACCAAATGCGCTGCTGTGCTTTGTCCATACGGAATAAATCATTCACCTCTGGTTCTGCTTTACGCTCTAAACGACGTAATACCGCTTGCACACGTGCCACCAACTCTTTCGGACTAAACGGTTTGCAGACATAATCGTCAGCACCCATATTAAGCCCCAATACACGGTCAATTTCTTCAGTGCGTGCAGTCACCATAATAATCGGCAAATCAGACTGCTCACGGACTTTACGGCAAATGGTTAAGCCATCCATACGAGGCACCATCAGGTCTAAAATCATCAGACTCGGTTTACGTTGTGTGAAGCTTTCATAGGCTTCTTGCCCATCATGAAACATGCTGACTTCAAAGCCTGCAGCCTCTAGATAATCACGCACTAGCTGTGCAAGTTCCACTTCATCTTCAACCAACATGATATGTTTCATGCATGCTTCCTTTTAATGTTTCATCTGTTTGGGAAATGTCAATTTGCAACGCAAACCGCCCAATGGAGAATGATCAAAACTCAATTCTCCGCCCAATGCTCTAGCTATTTTTACGGATAACGCCAATCCTAATCCTGTACCACCGGTTGCACGCGTGCGCGAATCATCCACGCGATAGAAACGCTCACCTAAACGTGCCAACTGTTCATCAGTTAAACCAAATGGGCTGTCATCGACATACACGGTCCACTGGGTTTCATCCTGCTCAGTATGTACATGCACTTCACCACCAGCTTCCGTATAACGAATACTGTTGCCCAATAAGTTGACCATAATCTGTTTAAAACGGTCTATATCTAATTGTAATGAAGTCCCTTCGCCCGTTGCGGTAATTTTCAAATCTGCTTGCTCAAACTTCGGCTTAAAGCTTTCAACTTCTTGCATCACTACATCCCACGGATTGAGCGTGGTCAAATAACAATTCAGTTGTTGTGCATCGGCTTGCGCCAAATCCGCCAAATCTTTGGTCAATTTTTTCAAACTACTCACTTGATTGAGCATTGAGGCAAAATGCTCTGGCGTTGGCTTACGAATACCGTCCTGCATCGCCTCAATTTGAGCCTGCAACACCGCCAATGGGGTTTTTAATTCATGTGAAGTATCGGCCACCCATTGACGACGTGACGTTTCATGCTGATCAAGAATCACAGCCAACTGGTTCAATTCATTTGATAAATCGCCGAGTTCATCATTACGGTTCACCGCGACTTGATGTTGATAATTGCCCTTTGTTAACTCACGTGTTCCCATTAACAAACGCTGAATCGGTTTTTTAAAGTAGGTCGCCAATAACAGTGCAGCAATTAAACTTGCAATAAATGTCAGCACATAAACCAATAACAAATAACGTTTTTGCTTACTAAAGAAGTTAATACTGATCGCATCATCTTGCTCGAGGACAGGTTTGAGCCCCAAATACCCCACGATTTGATTATTTACCATAATCGGACGATAAGAAATCTGTTCATCTGTCGGCTCACCCACCACAAATTGGCGCTGTGCATCATATAAAGATAAACGTGAACTCAAGCCCAAGCGGTCAGGCATTTGAATAAACTGTTTTTTACCACCATTGTTGGTATTGTTTTGAGAGGATTGACCGGCATCTTTATCTTTTTCATCCGCATTCGACTCTTTGGGGCGGAACACATTTTGATTCGCGCTTAAAGGAAATTTTAAACCTTCAAAGGGTTGAAACTCAGACGGTAAGTTTTGTTCAAGCCATTTTAGCTCTTCAGTTTTTTGTTCTGCCGTTTGCTGTGGCGTTGCCAACATCGATGC
This sequence comes from Acinetobacter sp. YH12070, assembly GCF_013419625.1. Classification (NCBI taxonomy): domain Bacteria; kingdom Pseudomonadati; phylum Pseudomonadota; class Gammaproteobacteria; order Moraxellales; family Moraxellaceae; genus Acinetobacter; species Acinetobacter sp. YH12070. Next base: position 13,792 of record NZ_VOZT01000053.1, read on the forward strand.
TGCATTCAAACTATGATCTTGGAAATAGCGCTGCTGCAATGCAATGTCATATTGACGACGCAGCCACCACCGAGAGAGACGATCATAGTCATCTGGCGCAGCCTGCCCTTCAATTTGCAAAATTTGCGCCTGAATCGCATTGCCCCAATCATGATAAACCGTATACACATCGGCTAAATTTTCAATGACATGGTCAAGCTTTTGCATCTCGACATCGGCCACATATTTGGTGAAATTACGCTGCATATTCCAATGCAACACGCCAAGACTTACCGTTGTGATGACGAGCGTCGTCAACAGCACAGTCAGAAACAAGCGTAAGGCAATCGGGATACGACGTATTTTCAAAAGAGAACTCTCATTTTTCTTCTATATTCATTATTGTAGCGAACACGCTACTAAAAAACTCTCCATTGTTTCTACATCTTTATTATTTAATCTTTAACCATTGAAAAAATATCTAATCTGGTGGGGTATAGACTATGAAACAAATGACCAAAATGGCTTTAATCGGTGCAAGCGTATTGAGCATGGGTGCACTCACTGCCTGTCAATCGACAACCGCACCAAAAGATAACGATCATGGCCGTATGATGAAACAACATCATGGTGATCAAGATCGTCGTATGTCACCTGAGCAACGTGAACATTTTAAACAAATGCGTGCCGAGCAACGTCAAGTGTTTGCTGATATGCAAAAAGCCTGTGATGGCAAGACTACAGGTTCAACAGTTCAAGTAAAAGCTGGCGATAATAGCATTGATGGTACATGTACCATGGTGTTCAAAGCAGACCGCCAAGACATGAAAAAAGCACGTGGTGAACACAAACCAATGCGCGGTGAACACCGTCCAATGCGTGGCGATATGCGTGGTCAGATGCAACGCGGTGAGCCACTGACTGATGCAAAACGTGCAGAACTGACTAAACAGTTTGATCAACGTTTAGCAGAACGCCAAGCGAAGCAACAAGCGATTATGAAAGCATGTCAAGGCAAGACTGATGGCAGTGCGGTTGCCATTAAAGTTGGCGAACAGCAAATCAATGGTAAATGTGAAGTGCGTTTCCAACCTAAAGCCCCTGTTGCCCCAACGCCAGCACCAGTAAAATAAGTCAAAGTTAGCTCGCAATATCATTGAGTATAAAAAGGCACTCCCATGAGTGCCTTTTTATTGGACATATCTTTTTACGCTTTTTGACTATTTGTGTCATTCATTTTCAGCCAAAAGTGTTTACACTCAATGCACTTAGCATTTTCAAGGGATATTTCTTTGACTTTACAGTCACCAACAAATCGCCCTGAAATGCTTGTACCCAATAAGAAGATGTTGCACGATTAGAACCATTCCAATACGTGTCATTGAAGACACGTTCAAATGTTTATTTAGGATTACTAACGCTGGTAGAAACCAGTATTGAGGAAAACGATATGCCACAATACAAAGCGCCCTTACGTGATATGCAATTTGTTCTGCATGAACTTTTAAAAGCAGAAGATCACTATGCACAATTGCCTGCATTTTCTGATACCGTAAGCCGTGAGTTGGTTGACCAATATCTAGAAGCTGCTGCTGACTTCTGTGAAAATGAACTTTCTCCTCTTAACCAAGTCGGCGACCGTGAAGGTTGTACTTGGAATGATGGCGTTGTAACAACACCAACTGGTTTTAAAGAAGCGTATCAAAAATATATCGAACTCGGTTTCCCATCTTTGTCTGCTGAAGAACAGTATGGCGGTCAAGGTCTACCTGTTTCACTAGGTAACATCATTTCAGAAATGGTGGGTACATCGAACTGGGCTTGGGGTATGTATCCAGGTCTATCTCATGGTGCTGTACGTACTTTAGAACACCACGGTTCACAAGAACAAAAAGATGCTTACCTGCCTAAACTTGTTTCAGGTGAATGGACAGGTACGATGTGCTTAACAGAATCTCATGCAGGTTCTGACTTAGGTATTATCCGCTCTAAAGCTGAACCGCAAGCGGATGGCAGCTATGCAATTTCTGGCGAGAAAATCTTTATCTCGGCTGGTGAACACGACATGGCTGAAAACATCATCCATATCGTTCTTGCTCGTCTTCCAGGTGCACCAAAAGGCACGAAAGGTATTTCATTATTCATCGTACCTAAATTCAATGTAAATGCTGATGGCTCAATTGGTGAGCGCAATGCGGTACGTTGTGGTTCGATTGAACACAAAATGGGTATCCATGGTAACGCGACTTGTGTCATCAACTTTGATAACGCAAAAGGCTTCTTGATTGGCCCTGAAAACCGCGGTCTAAACTGCATGTTCACATTCATGAACACTGCACGTATCGGTACTGCTGTACAAGGTCTTTCAGCTTCTGAAGGCGCTTTCCAAGGTGCACTTGCTTACGCAAAAGACCGTTTGGCAATGCGTTCACTTTCAGGCCCTAAAGCACCTGAAAAAGAAGCAGATCCAATTATCGTTCACCCTGCAGTACGCAACATGCTGCTTACGCAAAAATCATTTGCTGAAGCTGGTCGTGCTCTGGTTTACTTATTGTCTTTCCATGCCGATATTGTGGAACAAGGTGCAACTGAAGAAGAACGCAAATTCTCTGACAACATCTTGTCTCTATTAACACCAATTGCTAAAGCATTCTTAACTGAAACAGGTTCTGAATCTGCGAAGCACGGTGTTCAAGTATTCGGTGGTCATGGTTTCATTTCAGAACACGGTATGGAGCAAATCGTACGTGATACACGTATCTCTTGCTTGTACGAAGGTACGACTGAAATTCAAGCGATTGACTTGTTAGGCCGTAAAGTATTGGGTACTCAAGGTGCAATGTTGAAAGACTTCACCAAGATCATCTATAAATTTGTTGAAGCCAACAAAGACAACGCGGCTATGAAAGAATTTGTTGAGCCACTTGCTGCGCTAAACAAAGAATGGGGCGACTTAACCATGCAGATTGGTATGAAAGCAATGCAAAACCCTGAAGAAGTGGGTGCTGCTGCGGTCGATTACCTGTACTTCTCTGGTTATGTAACGCTTGCTTACTTATGGGCTCGCATGGCCTTAGTTGCACAAGAAACTTTAGCTGCAGGAACAACAGATGTTGATTTCTACAATGCGAAAGTGACGACTGCTCGCTTCTACTTCAAGAAAATTTTACCGCGCGTTCGCTCTCATGTAGAAGTGATCGCAGGTGGCCTAGATCCTCTAATGGCATTGGATGCAGAACACTTTGCATTCTAATGTGAATATCTAAACATATTCAAAAGATTGTACTCTTGAGTGCAGAAATAGAGAAAGGACGGTCATAGCATTGGCAGTCCTTTTTCTTTATAAATAGTCCCACAGTTTTACTTAGGCCAATTTTCTTCACGCTTTGTGTCGATACAAATTGCCCCAAGTCCATAGATTCAAACAATAAACAGGTGAACGAACATGCCAATTTATAATGCGCCACTTGCAGATATGAAATTCATCTTAAATGATGTTTTTAAAGCAGAACAATTCTGGCAAAACAACGAAAATCTTGCTCACGTTGATGCTGCAACTGCAGAAGCCATTCTTGAAGAAATGGCAAAATTTGCGCAAAACGTCACTCATCCTTTAAACCGCACAGGTGATGAAGAAGGCGCAAGCTATAGCAATGGCAATGTCACGACTCCTGCTGGTTTCAAAGAAGCATTTAAACAATATGCAGAAGGCGGCTGGATTGGTCTAGGCGCAGATGAAGAATGGGGCGGTCAAGGCATGCCAAAAATGCTGACTGTTCTGTCTGACGAAATGCTGTTTGCAACCAACCCATCATTCATGCTCTACCCACTTCTTTCTGTAGGTGCAGGCATGGCATTAAACAGCTATGCATCACAAGAGCAAAAAGAAACTTATTTGCCGAAAATGTATACAGGCGAATGGTCAGGCACGATGTGCTTAACTGAACCGCATGCAGGTACAGATTTAGGTATTATCAAAACTAAAGCTGAACGTAATGAAGACGGTACTTATAACATTACAGGTACGAAAATCTTCATCACTGGCGGTGACCACGACCTTTCTGAAAATATCATCCACTTAGTTTTAGCGAAAACGCCTGATGCGCCTGCGGGCTCACGCGGAATTTCACTCTTCATCGTACCTAAATTCTTGGTGAATGCAGATGGTTCATTGGGAGAGCGTAATGCTGTAGGCCCTGGTTCTATTGAACATAAAATGGGGATCAAAGCGTCTGCAACATGTGTGATGAACTTTGATGGCGCGAAAGGCTACCTGGTTGGTAAAGAAAATGAAGGCCTTGCAGCGATGTTCGTCATGATGAACTACGAACGTCTGTCTATGGGTATTCAAGGCCTAGGTGCTTCTGAATTTGCTTATCAAAATGCAGCGCAATATGCGACTGATCGTTTACAAGGCCGTAGCGCTTCTGGCGTTCAATCGCCTGCAAAACCTGCAGACAGCATCTTAGTTCATGGTGATGTACGTCGTATGTTGCTGAACGCACGTGCCAACAATGAAGCATCTCGTGCATTTGCAGTTTATGTCGGTCAACAACTGGACATTACCAAGTTCTCTACTGACCCAGAAGCAGTCAAAGCAGCCAATAACCGTGTTGCGCTGTTAACACCTATTGCGAAAGCGTATTTAACAGATACAGCTTTCCAAGCAACGCTAGATGCCCAAATGGTCTTCGGTGGTCACGGCTTTATTCGTGAATGGGGTATGGAACAATGTATCCGTGACCTGCGTATCGCACAGATTTACGAAGGGACCAACGGCGTTCAATCTCAAGACTTAATTGGTCGTAAAACCATTAAGTGCAATGGTGAATTCATTGCTGAATATATCCAAGAAATCCGCGATTTTACAAACAACTTAGATGCTAGCTTGAACTACATTAAAGATGCAACCTTAGATGCAGCAGCTGAAGTTGAAGCTGTGACTCAATATGTACTTGAAGCTGCTCGTGAAAACATTGAGTTCCCGAACTCAGCAGCCGTTGATTACCTACATGCTGTAGGCTTACTCAGCTTTGCCTATATGTTTGCCCGCATTGCAGATGCAGCAAAAGACAAAGATGGTGAGTTCTACCAAAACAAACTTGCACTGACTCTTTACTTCACGCAGCGTATTTTGCCTGAATTGGCTTTACGCGTTGCTAAAGTGAAAGCAGGTTCTGAAGTGATCATGAACTTCTCTGAAGATTACTTTACCAACCAAGCTTAATTAGCCGTACAAAATCAAAAATGCCCGATTTATCGGGCATTTTTGATTTTACTGCTCTTATTACATAAACACTGAGTGCAACTTTTTCAAAAAATCATAAGCATATTTACTTATTCACAATCTCCTAATTCCATTCGATATGTAAAACAAGAATGGAGCTGATCGTCTAGCATTGGAAATGTAGCCCAATGCGTTGTATCTTTATCTTGTTTAAATCCTGCCTTCATTAAGACATTTTGTGATGCTAGATGTTCCTCAGCACAAAAAGATGAAACAACCTTCGTGACATGATTCTGCTTTAAATACTTAATTCCTCCAATTAAAGCCTCAGTCATATAACCACAACCATGAAAATTCACCCCTAACCCAAAATGTATTTCTCCATGGTTTTCTTGATTGAAGAAATACAGTAAGCCCATCGCTAAATGCGTATTCTTATCACTAATCACCCATGCAAAATCAGGATTGTGTATCGACCAATAATAATCTGCCCACTTTTCTAAAACACTCTTAGTCTGTTGAATCGTTAAATGTGGCAACCGCTGCAGATAACGAGTTGCTTCTATATTCGAAAAATATGTATCAAATAATGAAATTTCATCTCCTAACTGATACTTTCTCAGGCATAAACGTCCAGTTTCAATCATATTGGGCATGATTATTTAGCCTGTTATTTCATGGGATAAAACTTTTTGATCGACTCCGCCATTTCAGCATTCGACCTTTCCAAAGCTTTTGCCACATTCATCGCGTCTACAGCGCTGCGATTTTGACTGACTTTAAATTTCCCGATCATCGACTGAATATCGACTTCAATCGCTACAATTTTTTTCAGTTGTTCCGCAATAAAATCATTCGGTGCATCACCCATTTTCCATGGCATGGGTTGGCTAGCTTCATGTTGCCGAGTCAACCGAGCCAGAAGCCCTCGTAAATATTTTTCATCTGCAACTTTACGTATCTTGCCTTTGACATGTACCACGCGGTAATTCCATGTCGGTACAACGCGATGATGCTCCTGTTTTCCTTCATACCAGCTTGGCGAAATATATGTATCATCGGCATGAAAAATCACATAGGCTTGCGCTGACTGATTTAGCAATTCAAACATTGGATTAGCCTTGGCAATATGACCGCGCAATATGCCCAATTCGCCTGACTCAGCGTCATATTCTAGTGGTAAATGATTCACTTCCAACTCACCATTGGGTGCAGTCAGTATTACTGTCGCCAAAGCATACTTACGCATAAGATCAATCAGATCAGGGAGTTCATCATGTTTAAAATGCGTTGGTTGATACATCGTCGCTTCATTCTTATAGGACAAAATTTAAGCTCAAACTTAACATTAAAAACTTTATTAAACCTAAAAATATTTTTGTCATATTCGCTTCATGTGCATGAAATTTGCTTGGTATTTAATGACTCGTTCTTCATTGAATATTTACGCAATGTACACAGGAGGAATATATATGACACACCGTGATCCTAAAGTAGAAAAAATCGAAGCCCTCCTCGACCGACTTGGCAATATTGCTGTAGAAGGTTTTCATTATCTTGCACTGTTTGTCATCGGCTGTATGATTTTATGGTCTGCGGGTCATACCATTTTTGAAATTATTACAGTTAAACAATTCGCCACGATTGACGATATTTTATTATTGTTTATTTACCTTGAACTCGGTGCCATGGTCGGTATTTATTTTAAAACCAACCACATGCCAGTACGCTTCCTGATTTATATTGCTATTACTGCCCTAACCCGTTTGCTCATTTCGGACATTCAACACGACCATAAAGCAGATATGGGCTTGGTCATTACCACAGGTTCGATTCTAATTTTAGCAGTGGCCATTTTGATTGTGCGCTATGCCTCTTGGACTTACCCTTCGGTTATTCGAGACAAGCATTCCGAAAAGCCACTGCCTGAAGGAAAAACCCCTCGCCCACAAGATGATGAATTGGCTTAAACACTAAATCGTTCCCTCTCCTTTTAGGAGATGAGATACCGTCTTGGTAGTCAATCAGGTTTTGAGATTATTCGACCACTAAATAATCTCTTTGATAGGCAGTCTGATGTTTTAAAACGCCATAACACAGATGTATAAGCTTGCGCATTGCAGCACCT
>NZ_VOZT01000054.1:0-19802 GCF_013419625.1 Acinetobacter sp. YH12070
TCATATTAAGCTTTACGAGGGCGTTGTATCGTCTGACGAGACGTGTATCAAGATGGGAGATATTAAATTGAAGAGCATGCTCTTCAATTTAACCCAAAACTTGGGATTTGTGTAGATACCTATGCCTAAAGGGACAGGGAATTCATTAAATGGTATGCCCTAAAGCTTCGCCCATCACCACAGTCGAGTTGGCTTTAAAGGTCGCATCCCATTGCATTTTGTTTTCTTCAAACAACACAACCGCTGTTGAACCTAAATAGAAACGGCCCAATTCTGCACCTTTCTCTAAGAATAAATCGTGTTGATTCAGTTCCAAACGCCCTGTCGGTTTAACTTTACCTGTAGCCACGGTTTCAATACCTGCCACGATCATTGCACCTACCAGTACAACCGCCATACGACCAACTTCTGTATCAAATAAGCAGACCATGCGTTCATTGCGAGCAAATAAACCCGGAATATTTTCAGCAGTGGTTTGGTTTACAGAGAATAATTCACCCGGTACATACAAAGTTTCTGTCAATGTTCCTGCAAATGGCATATGTACACGGTGGTAGTCTTTTGGTGACAAATAAACCGTAGCAAACTGCCCATTTTTAAAGGGTTCAGCCAATTGTGGATCGGCAATCAGGTTTTCAACGGTGAACTTCTGCCCTTTGGCCTGAAATACGTCACCATTTTCAATTTTACCTAGTTGTGAAATCGCACCATCTGCGGGTGAAACAACACTGTTGGCATTTGCATCAACTACACGTACGCCTTCTTTTAAAGAACGAGTGAAAAATTCATTGAATGATTTAAATTTCAGGGCATTACTTTGCTCAGCAATCGACATGTCGATGCCATACTGTGCTTTAAATGCGGTAATCACAGCATTTTTCACCACAGGGTTTTCACTCGCAGCCAATTTACCGACGATACGTGATAATTTGTGCTGTGGAACAACACGCTGAGCTTGAATAAAAATTTGTTTTTTTAACTGAGATGTAAGGCTCAAGACGGCAACTCTCCGGTGATCACAGGACTATCGAGTCGGTTGCCCCACTCGCTCCACGCACCATCATAAGCTCGAATATTCCAACCGAGTAAACGTCCCAGTATATAAGCTAGGCCCGACCGATGATGGGACTGACAATATACCACCACAGGTTCGTTTAAATTGAATCCCAATTGTTCTAAGCGTTGTTGTGTGCGTTCTAAAGGATGCAATTTTAAATGATTTTCCCGGTTAAGGGCAGTACTCCATTCGAAATGTCGTGCCCCCGGAATGTGACCGCCGCGTCGCGCAGCCAAACGTAGGCCTGTATATTCATCTTCGGTACGGCAGTCCCATACTTGGATCTGCTCCTGCTGCACACGAGCCAATAGCTCATCATAATCTGTTTGATACTGAGCACGCGCCTCTGCACTTACTTCAACCAATGGGCTCACGGGTTCAAATTGCTCAATTTCAGACGAGGTCGGTAAGCCTGCCCCAAGCCAAGCATGGATGCCACCATTGAGGAGACTGGTATTTTCAAAACCGAGGCAATGTAAGTTCCAAATCAGTCGACCAGCCCATGCCCCACCTTCATCGTCATACACTACTACATGATGTTCTGGACTGATATTCAGATAGCGAATGAGCTGTTCTAAGCCAGCTTGGTCAGGTAATAGCCCCATCGCTTGTTCTTCTTGGCGCACTAACAGTTTCGGCTGCACATGCAGTGCATGTGGAATATGCAATTGGTCATAAACCGAACGACGACTCAAATCGACGATCCGTAGTTTTTCATTACCAAGATGTGGAACCAATTCTTCCGCTTCAATCAGCAGACCAAAATTCAGTGTAGATGCTGTCATCGTTGTTCGTGTTGTATTTTGTGCGATTAAATTCGATCTTAGCATAAGTCATTTTCACTATTATTCTGAATTTTTGCATTCCTTTAGCAATATTTTAGATATAAAAAAGCCGAATCATTGATTCGGCTTTTTTATTTTTATCTAATGCTGTGTTTAAGCGCTAACTTCAGAGATGTCAAACACCTGACGTAGATACGCTAAGAAAGTATCATTATCCGTCATGGTTTTACCCGGACTATCTGAAATTTTTGCCACAGATTGACCATTACATTCAACCAGTTTCAGTACGATATTCAGCGCAGTTTGTCCCATATCATTGGTCAAGTTGGTGCCAATACCAAAGCTAACTTGGAAACGGTCTTTGAAGTAATTATGCAAATCCCACGCTTTTTCGATATTTAGACCATCACTAAAGGTCAGCATTTTACTTTTGCTATCGACTTTAAGCTTTTTGTAATGTGCATAGGCTTTATCGCCCCATTCATACGGGTCGCCACTGTCATGACGTAAACCGTCGAATAGTTTGGCAAAGTACAAATCGAAGTCACGTAGGAACGCATCCATACCGACAACGTCCGTTAAGGCTATTCCTAAGTCACCGCGGTATTCCTGCACCCATGTTTCTAGCGCAGACTTCTGGAAGTTACGTAGACGAACATCAAGCGCTTGGAATGCTTGTAGGAACTCATGCGCCATCGTACCAATTGGAGTAATGTTCAAGTCTTTGGCAATCAGAACATTACTTGTACCGCGGAAAATATACGGTGAAGCCTGATTTAATTCTTCAATTACATGCTTTTGCCATGCATAACTATAACGACGACGCGTGCCAAAATCAGAGACCAAGAATGGTGGATCATTTGGATTTTGCCGTGCTTCATACTGCTTCAGCAAGGCAATCTTATGTTGCAAACGGCGCTCACCTTCGGCTAAAACTTCTGGTGTACGAATACGTTGGAAATATAATTCATTGACGATGGCTAAAACAAAGATTTCAAACATCATCGCTTGAACCATTGGGCCTTCTACCCAAATGTCCAGTCGACCTTCATCATCAATACCCGCTTTAATAAAACGGCGTTTAAGCTGAAATAATTCAAGATAATCAACAAAATCGCTTTTAATAAAACGTAAACTGCGTAAATACTGCAATTCATCTTCTTTAAACTTCAACTGACAAAGCATGTCGAGCTGCATGTTTAAATCATCCAAAATTTCAACCAGTGGATAGGCTGTATCATCCAAGTTACGGCAACGAAAGTGATACACACTATGGGTTTGCGGAAATTTGTGTAACACCACCTGAAGCATGGTGAATTTATACAGATCTGTGTCTAATAAGGATTGGATGATTGGAGACATAAAGACTTTCAGTTTTTATCAACTCTTTGCATTAAAGCATACTTTATTGATAAAAAGCCGATTGATTTAGTGGAATAACTTATAAATCACCGCGATTCATCGACTTTTTTCAATTTTTTTGCTGAAGCTGAGCGCGATCAAGCTCACTATTTTTTGAGTAACTGTCGATATTTTTCTTCTTGACCAAATTCACGCGCAAACTGTTCTGCAGTCTTTTGCCCCATTTTTTTGGCATTTGCATCGCAATCCACTTGGCGTAATTGCTTTGCAATCGCCCATTCTAATTTAAACATGGCACCCATCAATGCGGTGTTGCCTTTATTGTCACGTGCGCAGCGGTCTGCACCTTGTTCTAGCAAACGAGTCACAATATTTTGATGACCATAATAGGTCGCCATCATCAGTGGTGTAAAACCCGAAGCATTGCGCACATCGACCGGAAAACCGTGCTTAAGAAATTCATTGATGACTTCTTCATTGCCAGTTTTGGCTGCAGCAAAGAAAATTGCGATCAATTCCTGTTGTGAGGTCATCTGATCGCTTGCAGTTGCTTTAGCGGGGGAGATATCTTCCGCGATTGCCACGTTTGCGAATGCGGAACCAAACGCTAGAAGACTGGCTAAAGTCAAATGTTGCATAACTTTCATGATGAACTCCAACAGAAATCGAATGTAGAATTGAATTGGAAACAATTCATTTCATTAAAAAAAATGAATATTTAAGGAGTGCCTATGAAACTCCCCCTAGGGTGCAGGAAAGGTATGGAGCTTCATAGGACTTTTTTGAGGTAACGTTCTAGACCCTAGTTACCAATCCTTCCGACTGATCGAAATTAGTCTTTCAGTTGTGCTGCTTTAGCTTTTACAATTGCAAGGTTGCCGTTTACTGCTTTAGTCATACGCATACCGTAGTCTGCATCTGCTTTGTAGAAGTAAGACAACATGATGTGCTTGGTTTCAGAATCTTTTACGTTGCCAAGATCCGCAGCCAAGTTCATGATTAAATCGTCTTTTTCTTTGGCAGTGTATGAACGGTAAAGCTCACCCGCTTGCTTGAAGTTTTGCTCTTTGGTACCGATCTGTTGAACTGTGCCTGTCAGCGGAGTTTGAACAGCGCGTGCTTTCTCAGTAGCAGCTTTAGGCTCTTTACGGCTTGGCTCGTAGTTCACGTTCGATGAAGTGCCGCCAACATTCATAGAACCATCCTGGTTGTTGTTGTTAACAGCAACAAGCGGACGGTTGACTGGAATTTGCTGGTGATTCGCACCCAAACGGTACATTTGAGTATCTGAGTAAGAGAAGATACGGCCTTGCAGCAGACGGTCTTCTGATGGCTCGATACCTGGAACTAAGTTACCTGGAGCCAATGCCACTTGTTCAGTTTCATTGAAGAAGTTTTTTGGCATACGATTCAGCGTTAAAGTCCCCACTTTGGTTTCTTTCACTAGATCTGTAGGCCAGATTTTTGTTGGATCAAGCGGGTCAAAATCAAAGCTGTTTAAATCTTTAGGATCTAACACTTGGATATAAAGATCCCATTTCGGGAATTTACCAGCATTGATGTTGTTATAAAGATCGTTAGTCAAGTGATTGAAATCTTTACCTTGCTGCTCCATCGCTTCTTTAACGTTCAGACCTTTCACGCCTTGTTTAGAGCGGAAGTTGAATTTAACGTATTTGTATTCGCCTTTGTCGTTATAAAGCTTGTATGCATGCACACCAAAGCCGTCTTGTTCGCGGTAGCTGGTAGGCACACCTTGGTTACCATACACATAAGTCAACATGTTGGTTGCCCATGGCTGGCTAGACAAGAAGTCAAATACGCGGTTTGCGTCTTGAACATTGTTGATTGGGCTAGGCTTCATGGCATGGATGAAGTCAGGGAATTTGATCGCATCACGGATGAAGAATACTGGAGTTTGGTTACCCACTAAGTCCCAGTTGCCTTCTTGTGTATAGAACTTGATCGCAAAACCGTGCGGGTCACGTAAAGTTTCTGGAGAACCTTTACCGTGAATTACAGTCGAGAAACGTAAGAAAACTGGAGTCTTGGTACCTGCTTTGAACAATGAAGCAATGGTTAGATCAGATAGATCTTTAGTTGCAACGAATTCACCATAAGCACCTGTACCACGCGCTCAGGAATACGCTCACGACCAAAACGCTGTAATTTTTGAACCAATTGTACGTCTTGAAGCAGAACTGAACCATTTGGACCCGCAGTAATCGAGTTTTGGTTATCGCCTACTGGTGCACCATTGTCTTTGGTTAATGGCGCTGCTTGAGTCGCCGCTGTTGCTGTTGCTAACATCGCAACCAATAAAGAACGCTTAAACATCGTCTTAATCTCTCTGTTAAATACCTTTCCTGCCCCGCAAAGATACTGATATTCAATAAATAGATAAAACAGATTATTTTCATAAATTCAATCGTATTATTAGATTTATAAAAATATACATTTCATTTTCAAATGTTTGAGCCCAAAATTTTCTAAACATCGCTTCGAAAGAATGCTGTCTTTGCTACAATCCCTGCCCTATGTTCAATTTTCTACTCGGAAGAATTTATGCGGGCCTTGTTACAACGTGTTTTGGAAGCCAAAGTAGTGGTCGATGGTGAGATCACGGGTGAAATCAATCACGGTATTTTAGTGTTTTTAGGACTTGGTAAAGCTGACGATTTAGAAAAGGGCAAAAAACTGATCGATAAGATCTTGAAATACCGTTTTTTTGATGATGAACAAGGCAAGATGGGCTGGAATGTCAGTCAAGCCGGCGGCGGTATCCTCTTGGTGTCTCAATTTACTCTGATGGCACAAACGCAAAAAGGCCTGCGCCCCGATTTTGGCCCTGCCATGCCGCCAAGCGATGCCAAAGCGCTGTATGAACAGCTGGTCGATTACGCCAAGAGCCAATATGACCATGTACAAACAGGCATCTTTGCTGCCGACATGAAAGTGCATTTGGTCAATGACGGTCCAGTGACCTTTAATTTAGAAGTTGAATAACCACTGAAGCATTAAAAAAGCCCTCTTTTGAGGGCTTTTCACAAGCTAGAATAATACGGTCTTAAATGGTTGTAATCAGTTTTGCACGTTGCATTACTTCCACAGGGATATCTTTCACAAGCATGACTGTTAATGACTGATCATTTTTCTTTGACGTTGTTGTTTGATTTGCGTCTAGAACAGCATTTACATCAGCGGGATTCAATGTATACATTGCACCAGTAGCTGGATCAACAATTAATAAACCAATTAATCCACCAAAAATAATATTGGCTACATACCAACCATTTACTGTCCCTGTTACCTGCACAGTTTTTGTTTGAAAACCATCTTTTTTGAACGTTACTTCATAAGCTGCTGGTTTAAAATATCCTGTACCGCGTTTTAAAGTTACAGTTGCAGGTGTGATACCTGTATGTACCTTTTCCCCCGCTTTATTTGTAATCGAAATCGATGCTTCATCAGGAACTGACTTAAAGGTTAAAGTTTGAGTCGATCCAGAAATGATACTTGCACAACCTGTCAAAGTAAGTGATGCAGCAATTAAACCCGACGTAATTAATTTTTTCATAAAAATACCCCCTAAAAAGTGGGGGTATTTTTACCAAAAAAACGTTAATTTTCAACGAAAATTAAAATTATTTTCCTGTTTTTTCTTTAATAAACGCACGTGCGATTTTGATTTTTTCTTTAACCGGTTTTGGAAGTTTAGGTGGAATTAACTTCGCCACTTGGTTAAACCAGACCAGTAGACCAAAATCACCTTCCATTTTAATACTGCCATTTTGCATACCCGTCATAAATGCAGTTGGGTCACCTTTCATCAAGGTTTTTACACCCTGTTCGCTGTCCGCAAATTGCAAAATAAAGTCTGCTTTTTCAGCATCGCCTGAAACAGTATCAATCTGTCCGTTATTTACAATAATTTGACGTGCAACACCTAAATCCGTGCCGATTTGAATACGGAATTGACGTTCATGAACCAATTCAATGAATTTAGGGCTAGTACGTGCAAGCTGTTTCATACGAAGCGCTAAACCTGCCACGAGTAAATCAAGTGGATCCGTACTGACATCAACTAAAGGTAGTTTTACGACAGGAATTGATGATAGTTTCATGACTTAAAGCCTATTGTAATTGTTGGAAAATTGACTGGCTTCATCCTACCATAACTTGGCTTTTGAGAAGTAAGGCTTTGTATCTCAAATCGGACTAATACGTTCATAAAAAAATGCGCCCTCAGGCGCATTTTCATTGAAATTTTGTTCTGGCACTTATCGGCTCGAACATTGCTGTTCTTCATCATATACAGGCGTGTGCTCTATACATTGGCGCTTTGCCATCGCACGCTCTGCACGGCGGTCTTCACGTAACAATACTAAAGTGAATACCACCATTGCGGCCATTAATGCCGTTAAATAACTATAAGTCACTGATAATTCAAACATGGTTTGTGTGCCAAATCGAATCACTTCAATGAGTCCCCACACCAGCATCCCCGCCAGCATAAAACTTAACCAGCGACGATAAGGCGAGAAGAAAACAGCAATCACAGCCGCCGATACCAAGCTCAGGCCAACGATTGTTGCTAAATTCGCTGTTAACATAAAAACCTCCGTCATTTGACAGCTGACATCTCTTGTCTTACAGGATGCTGAGCCGTCTCACTACTGTATCTTCAGTAAATAGATTTGGTCGATCTCAATCTCTTGCAAGCATTATGCTGAGTTTTTTGCATAAAAAAAGTCTCGTTTTTTGTCCATGCGACACACCTTGTCGCAACATTATTTTGTCATTACATTTTTTCTTTTTAAAGAATTTCTAGAACAATGATGGCATCTCGTTTCGAGTGTCATTACAAAAAAAACAGCTGGTTTTAGGCTAAAAAAATTAATTTTTCGAATGCTGTTAATCGTTGTTTTTATCGACAATTTTCTTCTACCGTTCATCGGATGAGCTGAATTCTTGGCATAAAAAAACGCAGCCTTTTGGCTACGTTTTTGACTGTGCCTTAAATGGTTTTAAGCACGATTTAAATCTTTATCATGCACACCAAGCAGGTAAAGAACACCATCTAGACCCACGCTTGAAATGGCTTGATTGGCATTTTGACGAACCAAAGGTTTCGCACGGAAAGCAACGCCTAAGCCGGCTAAAGACAACATAGGTAAGTCATTCGCACCATCACCGACAGCAATGGCTTGTTCTAATGAAATCCCCATTTCTTCAGCGATTTGAGTCAACAAGAAGGCTTTGCGGGCACCATCGACAATATGACCTTTCACTTCACCTGTTACCGCGCCATCTTGGACGTCCAGTACATTGGCATGCACTTCATCGATACCCAGTTTTGCTTGTAGATATTCGGCAAAATACTGAAAACCACCTGACAAAATAGCCGTGCGATAACCCAGTGATTTAAGCGTTGAAATCAGACGTTCCGCACCTTCTGTAACAGTCAGACGTTCTGCAATTTTAGGTAATACCGAAGCATCCATACCTTTGAGCAGTGCCACACGTGCACGGAAACTTTGTTGGAAATCGAGTTCACCTTGCATAGCACGTTCAGTGATTTCAGCCACTTGAGCGCCGACACCCGCTTCAATCGCCAATTCGTCAATCACTTCTTGCTCAATCAGCGTCGAGTCCATATCAAAGCAGACTAAACGACGATTACGACGGTAAGCATTGTCTTCTTGAACGGCAACATCTACCCCTAGTTCAGTAGATAGACGTAAACATGCTGCACGCATCGCAGTGGCATCCAACATCTGGCCTTTTAGACCAAATTGAACGCAGGCACGGCGCGGACCTTCACTTGATCCATCTAACTCTGGACGGCCAGATAAACGAGTCACAGTTTCAATATTGAAGCCTTGGCTCGACACAATATTTGTAACTGCCTGTAAATGAGACGCCTGTAATTCTGGCGCAAGTGCCGTAACGATATAGCGTGTGCGGCCTCCCTCATTTACCCATTGTTGATATTCTGTTGTAGAGATTGGTTTAAAGCGCACAGTTAAGCCAATATCATGTGCTAAAATCAACATCTCCTTCATGGCTAATGCTGTCGCAGTCTGGTCTTCCGACGAAACAACAATACCTAAAGTCAGCTGATTGTGGATGACTGCTTGTCCGACATCTAAAATCTGTAAGGAATGTGCGGACAAAACCTGCATTAATCGTGTAAATTGATTAGGTTGGTCAGGTCCTAAAAGTGATATAAGAATGATTTCTCGCATGAATTGACTCGGGTCTGAGCTACAACTAATGTAAGAATCATAATCTAAATTGAATAGAATTGCCTTGGAAGTTTACGTTGAATGCGCCTAGACAAGGGCTATTTGCTAGCCTATTAGTAGTTTGTTTTGCTTTGCATACCTTTTTATTGGTATTGGCAACAACCCACCAACTGAACGAAAACCGTGCCAGTCAGGGACAACTGATGACCAGTCAATTGGTTACAGACAGCCTATCTGAGCTTGAGCCGGCCAATACCGTATCATTAGCCTTACTTGCTGACCGCTATGCAACCAACCCGAGCGTGGCTTCCATCCGCATTTTAAATGCCAATAATCAAGTTTTGGCCACAGGCGGTTTGACCAAAACCCGTGACGGTGAAATCTTTGTTCGTGATGCGCTGCAAAACGAAAAGAAAGTCGGAACGGTTGAAATCACCTTAATTAAACCAAGTATTGGTGAAATCTTACGTACGCAGTGGGCTGCGATTCTATTTTCATTATTCTTACATGGCTTGTTATGGTTGGCGTATCGCGCTATTGCGCGTCCAAGTCGTACTGAATATTTAGCGCGAATCAACAATGAATCACGTCTAAAACACGAAATTCAAACGCTAGCGCAGGCTTTAGAACAAGAAAAACATAATGCCGCTCTGGCGATTGCTCAAGCGCAGCAAAATGCGCAAGCCAAAGCAAAACAGCATAAAGACATGAAACCAGTGGTTCTCGACAGCAACAGCTTGGCATTAAATATTCAATTTTATGATCCGAAACAGTTGCTCGATAGCGTCAACAAAACCGTGTCTGTGCCGTATTTTAATCTCTGCCAAATTTTCTTGAATAAAACCACAGAACTCTGTGTTCAACATTATAAATTGAACAGTTCTGACATCAGTACAGTGCATAAGTTTGATGAACATGGCGCAACCATCAGCATGACTGCTGACACTCCAGATGCGCTGCGTTGCCTCACCATGATCAGCTCAGTATTCCAATTGCTTTCAGATGTTTTATATAAACGCTACCGTGAAGAAAAACGATTCGTTTTACAAACCCGTAGTGCGATTTCAAGCTCTGTCGAAGCCATGCAATTGTCTTCTGTACAAGCGGCTGAGCGTTTAGTCCAACAATTGGTTGCCAAAGAAAGTGCCATTCATGTGCCGACAACTTTGCTCAAAGAGATTTCAGATCATTTCCAATTGGTGAGCTTGCCAAATCCGACCAATGTGCTCACTCGTCATGCATTTATGCTCAATGGGATGGACAGTGATGCTGCTGAATTGGCTCAAAACTTCAGAACTGAAATTTTAAAATCCAAACAGTCAAAAGCCTCGTAAAGGTTTTAGCGAAATCAAAAATCCCGACTTAAGTCGGGATTTTTTTGTCTTAAACGGTCGAAATTTTCTGTGCAATCAAATATTTTTGCGCGTTATGCGGTTCGGCACCTGCTTCAACCGCGACTTTCTCCCATTGCCCATTCGACTGCATTTCCCATGCATTTTGATTATCGTCCAAATAGTTAAGTAAACAATCTTTCATAATGCGTTTTTTCAAACGGCTTTCTAAAATGGGAAAACAGGTTTCGACCCGTGAAAATAAGTTACGTCCCATCCAATCGGCACTGGCACAGTACAATCGTTTTTCGCCTGCATGCTCAAAATAATACACTCGAGTATGCTCTAAGAAGCGTCCGACGATAGATCTCACATGAATATTCTCAGACATCCCTTTGACCTGAGGAATCAAACAACAAATCGAACGGATAATTAAATCTACAGATACCCCTGCTTGCGATGCACGATACAAAGCAGCAATCAGTTGCGGTTCCGTGAGTGCATTGACCTTCACAATAATTCGTGCGTATTTTCCCGCTTGTGCAGCAACAATTTCCTGTTCAATCAGTTTCAGTAATTCAGTATGCAGAGTAAATGGTGCATGCAATAACGCTTTCAGCTTCGCCATCTTGCCCATGCCTGTCAGTTCCTGAAACATGCGATGCACATCCTCGCAAATATCGGGATGCGTCGTCATCAGGCCATAATCGGTATACATCCGCGCATTGCCTGCGTGGTAATTACCTGTTCCCAAATGGGCGTAGCGCAATAGTTGATTATTTTCACGGCGCACAATCAGAATCATCTTGGCATGGGTTTTATAGCCCACAATGCCATACACCACGACAGCCCCAGCTTCTTGCAATATATTGGCCACGGTAATATTGGATTCTTCATCAAACCGCGCCCGAAGTTCGATAACTGCGGTTACTTCCTTACCGTTGCGAGCCGCCTCCGCCAAAACTTGTACGATGTCCGAATCTGGCCCACTGCGATAAAGCGTCTGCTTAATGGCTAAAACCTGAGGGTCTTTTGCAGCTTCACGTAATAGGTTAATAACCGGTTGAAAGGAGTCAAACGGATGATGTAACAACACATCTTGTGTTTTTAATACATCAAAAATCGCGGTTTGTTTACGAAAAACTTTAGGAATAATCGGTGTATAGACCGGATATTTCAGTTCAGGTCGATTAAAACTGGCACTGAGACGCGATAAATTGATCGGGCCGTCAATGCGATAGAGCTCCTGCTCACTCAAATCAAATTCATCTAACAAATAATCAATAATGCTTTGCGGACAATCAGCTTCAATTTCTAAGCGAACTGCCCGACCAAAACGCCGTGAAGACAATTCATCTTTTAATGCCACCGCCAAGTCATCCAGATCTTCAGCCAGAACTAAATCTGCATTGCGTGTCACTCGAAAGGCATAACAGCCCGTCGCTTTCATCCCCGGAAATAGGTCATTGATGTGTTGCTGAATAATGGCGGTCAGGAAAATTTGTGTCTCTGCACTGCCTTCAACCTCGGCGGGCATTTTGATTAAACGCGGCAATGAGCGTGGCGCAGGCACAATTGCCATTTCAATGGCACGACCAAAGGCATCTTTGCCTTCTAGACTCACAATAAAGTTGAGGCTTTTATTGACCAAGCGAGGAAACGGATGCGATGGATCTAAGCTAATTGGTGTTAAGACTGGTTGAACTTCTTTACTAAAATAATGGCTAATCCACGCCCGATGTTTTTCTAAAATATCTTTAAATTGAATAAAGCGAATGCCTTCACTTTGTAATGCAGGCAATACAGCATGATTGAGGGTCTGGTATTGCTCTGCAACCGTGTCATGAATCACTTGGGAAAGTTCATCTAAGACCACTTCAGTCGGAATGGCATCTGGCGTCCGTGCAATCGCATTCAAATCTCGTTGTTTCATCAGCCCCGCAATACGAATTTCAAAGAATTCATCTAAATTGCGTGAAAAAATGATGAGAAAATTCAAGCGTTCAAGTAAAGGTAAACTTGAATCGAGTGCCTGAGCCAAGACCCGCCGATTAAAATCTAAAAGTGACAATTCACGATTATAATAGGTCTCTGATGAATGCTGAAAATGTTGCATACCCTCTCAATGCTGTTTGAAACAGTCTATATCTAAAGTGTTTGCCGGCATGTTAGGCAGCGGATATGACACTTATGTTACAAATAGCATTAATCAATTAAAAAAGCATCCAATTCTCTAAAACCGTATTCATCAAATCGTAAAATTTATTTTCGACATCAAAAAAAGAGGGACATTGCCCTCTATTTTACTGAATTGTTTTTTTGTTTATTGCACAGGCTTGTCTTGTTCCGATGCTTTGGGCTCACTCGTCCGTGCTGCCCAATAGGTTGCCAGTGCAGGACCCGAGATATTGTGCCACAAACTAAAAATCGCACTCGGCACAGCGGTCAGAGGTGAAGCGGCAAAATGGGTGGCCGCCAATGCCACACCCAGACCTGAGTTTTGCATCCCGACTTCAATTGACACTGCTTTACAGTCTGCATAGGGCAATTTAAATAGTCGGCTGGCCCAAAAACCCAATAGATAGCCCAAGCCATTATGTAAGGCAACTACCCCAAGAATCAGTAAACCTGATTGCAAAATCTGTGTTCGGCTACCCGCAATGATTGCCGCCACAATCGCCACAATTGCCACAACAGAAACCAATGGCATGACCTGTATATAGGCATCCACTCGGTGCTTAAAGACAGTTCGAATCATTAACCCCACAATGATCGGAAATAAAACCACTTGTAAAATTGAAACCAACATCGATGCCGCATTAATTTCAATCCATTGGCTTGCCAGCAAATAGAAAATCGCAGGGGTTAAAACCGGTGAGAGTAATGTCGCAACAGAGGTACAAGCAACAGATAATGCGGTATTGCCTTTTGCCATATAGGTGATGACATTAGAAGCCGTTCCACCCGGACAGCAACCGACAAGAATGACCCCGATCGCGATTTCTGTCGGCAGTTGTAATAATTTACACAAGAAAAAAGCCAATCCCGGCATCACAATAAACTGTGCCAAAACCCCGATCATCACAGCTTTAGGACTTTGCAATACACTTTTAAAATCTTGCAGTGTCATGGTCATGCCCATACCCAACATAATGATGCCTAGCATCCATGGAATATATGCTTTTAACCAAACAAATACATCGGGAAAAAACATGGCGAGCGCTGCAAACAGCACCACCCAAATCGCAAATGTTTTCTGCACAAATTGAGTGAATTTTAAGAAAGCCGACATAGGCATCTTCCATTTAAATACAGGGACAAAAAAAGGCACACCCTTGTGCCTTTTCTCAACTGAGCCCACTGGGTCATGCCAAAGATAATGCCTGTGCATGCTGCTGCACAATATCTTTCAGGTAAATACGCTTCACCCCATTCGCCAACATGTCTTGCCATGCATGCTGTAAAGAACCCTGTAAATCGATCCCTTTGGTCAAATCAGCAATCACAAAAGTTTCAAAACCAAGCTTACGTGCATCCATTGCCGTCCATGCAACACAGAAATCCGTGGCAATGCCCACCACAAAGACTGTATCAATACCACGTTCGCGCAAATAGCCCGCCAAACCTGTTGAAGTTTTCTGATCTACTTCCATAAAAGCAGAGTAGCTGTCGATATGCTGATGAAAACCTTTACGGATAATTAGCTGCGCCGTTGGTAAATTTAAATCAGGATGCAATTCGGCATCCTGTGTGCCTTGTACACAATGCGTCGGCCACAATACTTGCGTTCCATAATTCAGCTCTATGCTGTCATAAGGTACATGCTCAGGATGATTTTCAGCAAAAGAGATATGGTCGGCTGGATGCCAATCTTGAGTCAGCACAATATTCGTAAAGTATTGCCCCAGTTGATTAATCCCTGGAATAATTTGATCGGCATTGGCAACAGCCAACTGACCACCCGGGGTAAAACCATTTTGTACATCGACCACAATCAGCGCTGTATTTTTTTGCATATCTCTCCATCCGTTGTCATGCATTTTCGGCGACTCTACTGATTCGCTCATATTTTAAAAGCCTTAGTATTCAGTCCTGTGCATAAAAATAAAATGACTGTCCTTCCTGACAATACCGATACTTGGGCAAATGCTCAACCAAACGTTGTGCAAAGCGTGGGTAAATACGGGCTTTTCGCCGAGTCGAAGCATGAAAATAAAAATATCGCGGTTGATGTTGAAAGATATATTTTAATAAATGGCTGCGTGTCTGCTGCATGACCTCAAACGCATTAATCTTTTCAGCAACATCTTCTAGGGTAGGTTCATCGGCAAAGGCCAACCACGCATTTTGTCTCGGCTGTTGGCGATGTCTTTGAAATACAGGTTTGAGTTCCAAGATAAGTTCGTATTGATGTAGATACAAACTGAATTCACGTTGATCAACTTTAAAAATTGCGACCAGTTTTCTTGCTGACATAGCCCCTCTACGTTGATTTTTTGTTTTCTCTTTCTGCTGTATTTTTACATAAAATACATTTATTTATATTGGTTTAGAGCATTAGTGCGACTTCTATTGTCGCCATAAAAAAGCCCGCAATATGCGGGCTTTTTTGATATGACATGTTCCTTAAGATGGAATACGACGTACCAACAACAACATAAATACTGCAGAGATTGCGATACATGGAATTGCAGCGGTAATCACCCCTGCCGCACCAAAACCTGCTGCCAATAGCTGACCCGCAATTGCAGGGCCTAACATTGCACCGACACGACCAACGGCTGAAGCAACACCAACACCCGTACCACGTAACTGTGTCGGATACACGATACCACCGAAGGCATACAATACACCTTGGCAACCAATCACGAATGCACCGACTAAAGCTGACGCCATGTACATTTGAGTCAATGAACCTGCACCATTCAGCGCAAATAGACCTGCCAAAATACCGCCGTACATCAAAATGATCACATAAGCTTTCTTCCAACGATCAGTCAACATACCTAAAATGATCGTACCAATGGTTGCACTCACCATGAAGTAGAACTGCGCAGTTGCACCATCTTTACGAGTGAAACCGAGTTCGGTGAACAACGACGGTAACCAGCTCAACATGATGTACACCACCATCAAGGTGAAGAAGTAGCTCACCCAAATTGAGAAAGTACGTAAACGGTTTTCTGTGTTAAAGAGGTTTTTGAAAGCACCTTGTTGCATTTCGCCATTGGCGGTCGCTTGAACCGCTTGATCTTTGGCTTTCAAGAATTCACGCGATTCGGGCAGGAACCAAATCATCAATGGAATCACAACAATCGGTAATAAACCGCCTAAATAGAAAATATTTTTCCAGTTTGCACCGAAGTCCGTCATTGCGACCAATGATAAGATTGCCGCACCCACAGGCATACCACAGTACATCAAACCGACTGCACGACCACGATTTTGTGGCGTTACCGATTCAGATGCCAAGGTAATTAAAATTGGCATTGCTGCACCTAAACCTGCACCTGCAAGAAAACGTACAGCGAGTAAGCTATGGAAGCTATTTACCCATACCGTACATAAGGTAAAGATGGCGAACATCCCCGTAGACCAAATTAATACTTTTTTACGGCCCATTCGGTCTGCAATCCGACCACCCACCAAAGCACCAGGTAATAATCCTAAAATACCGGCACTAAAAAACACCCCTAGCTGCGAGCTATCCAGCCCGAAATATTCACGAATCCCTGCTGCTGCAATACCTGCAGCCTGAATATCCAGACCTTCGATTACGGCAATAAGGAAGCAGATTGCTACCGTGACAATAGCATGCTTATTATCTGACTTTTCCATTGGAGAATCCTTGTTGTCATCAGCGTTCAAATTAAGTCGCATCATCGCTGAGCCTTATAAAGGATATAACTACCAATAAGTTGAAGCCTTTCGTCCAAAATTGGATTACGTGCATGGTGTAATAGTTTTTGTGCTTTAAGTCACAAAGTCGTAAAAACAATTAAAAATTTAAAATAAAAAAATATGAATCGTGCAATGAACAGTCAAATCAAGCGATCTTTTTAAACACTCATAAAAACATGTCTATTTCTATTAGATATAAAAAAGATTATTACCCAAGTTTTTAACAATCATTTGTAATAAAACCCGAGCGAATTGATATAGTTTTTAAATCTTTAGTCATTGTTATTTAATCTTAAATTCTGATTAAAAAGCACGGAATACACATAGATCAACCTTTTGCTGATGATTTAATCAATCCCATCAACCATGCCAACCCTCTCGATTGAATAAAACATTTTCAAGATTCAGCCCTTGCTGAACAATTTTCAGGCTGCAAAAAAACCGCTATTTTACACTTGATTGTTTTAAGTTTGATTTGTATAAAGAATTTTATGGCTTTGACCAAAGCATATTGTTCTTATGCGTTTGATCAGTCATAATTTGCGTAAGCATTATTCAACTTGGGTATAGCCCAATGAACATGCTACAAATCAAAATTCGAAACCATCCAGAAATCAATATTTCATCTTGTCGGATGGACAAATAGGATAGCTTTTCAAAATGACTCAGCAAGCTCAGACCATTCAAGGTTCAATTGTCGCAATCGTCACCCCAATGTTTGAAGATGGCAGCGTAGATTGGAAGAGCCTCGAGAAGCTGGTTGAGTGGCATATAAAGCAAGGCACCAATAGTATTGTTGCTGTAGGGACTACAGGTGAAGCTTCTACCTTGAGCATGGCCGAACACACTCAGGTGATCAAAGAAATCATCCGTGTGGCGAACAAACGCATTCCAATTATTGCCGGCACAGGTGCAAACTCAACCCACGAAGCAATTGAACTCACCAAAGAAGCCAAAGAATTAGGTGCAGATGCGGCATTATTAGTTACACCATACTATAACAAACCTACCCAAGAAGGCCTGTATCAACACTACAAAGCGATTGCTGAAGCTGTTGATTTACCTCAAATTTTGTACAATGTACCTGGCCGAACCGGTGTAGACATGCACAACGACACCGTGATCCGTCTTGCTGATATTCCACAAATCGTGGGCATTAAAGACGCCACTGGCGATGTTCCTCGTGGTCAAGAACTCATTGAAGGCCTTAAAGGCAAAGATATGGTGGTGTACTCAGGTGATGATGCAACGGCTTATCAGTTAATGGGTTTAGGTGCTAAAGGCAACATTTCGGTTACTGCGAACGTGGCGCCAAAAGAAATGAGCGAAGTGTGTGCAAGCGCTTTGGCGGGTGACGCAGTCCAAGCCGAGCAACAAAACAATACTGTTGCAAATTTACATCAAATTTTATTTTGCGAATCGAACCCAATTCCTGTGAAATGGGCACTTCATGAGATGAACCTGATTGAAACAGGCATTCGCTTACCATTAACACCCCTTGCAGAACAATATCGTACTCCGCTTCGTGAAGCACTCATCACTGCGGGCGTTATCAAATAAAGAAGAGCAAACATCATGCAATTACGTTTAGGACTTAGCCTGGCACTTTCAGTATTTACATTAGCCGGTTGTAGTTCACTTGCCTTTAATAATGGCACACTGGACTATAAACAAACCACAGATGTTGAACCGCTGAAATACCCTGAAGGGTCAATGGTTCGTCCTGCAACGCCTTTGTATCCTGCTCCATCAGTTGACCCGCTAGCAATTGAGCATGCACCAAAGCTTGAAAATAAGCGTGGCAATCGCTATGCCCTTCCGCGTCCAGCCGCGGAAAAAAATAATGTCGTCGCAGATTCCTCAACAGACAGTACAAATATTAGCCACCCTCAACTATTGGTGGATGGAAATCAAAATCCACTGATCAAAGTTGAAGGAAATTCTGCTACAATTTGGCAATACACACTTGCTACCCTCAGCAGCCTTAACCATACCATTGTTGGTCAGAGCAAAAACCGTTACGAAGTAACCGTCAAGGTCGATCAGCAGACCTATGTCTTAAGACTTTCTTCTGTAGGTTCAAGCAATAACATCGCTGTGTTCAATGCCGATAACAGTTTTGCAGACAAAGAAAAAGCTGCAGATCTGTTAGCTCAGATTTACCAAAATTGGCCAGCCTAGTCGTACTAGGCATTTTTTCTCGAAAAAGGTTCCCTCATGTTAAAACAAACCTTGCTCTATACTGGTAAAGCGAAATCTGTTTATGAAACAGATAGTTCTGACCACCTCATCCTAGTTTTCCGTGACGATGCTTCTGCATTCAACGGTGAAAAAATTGAACAACTGGATCGCAAAGGTAAGGTGAACAACCGTTTTAACGCCTTTATCATGGAAAAATTGGCTGCGGCTGGTATCGAAACTCATTTCGAAAAACTTCTTTCTCCAACTGAAGTTTTAGTGAAAAAATTAACCATGGTTCCTGTAGAGTGCGTAATTCGTAACTATGCAGCAGGTTCACTTTGCCGTCGTTTAGGCGTTGAAGAAGGTAAAGAACTTACTCCGCCAACTTTCGAATTGTTCTTCAAAGACGATGCGTTAGGCGACCCAATGGTGAATGAATCACAAGCGATTGCTTTAGGTTGGGCGACTGCTGAACAACTCGCTCAAATGAAAGAATTGACTTATAAAGTAAACGAAGTACTTAAAGGTCTATTCGATGCAGGCAACATGCTGCTTGTTGACTTTAAACTTGAATTTGGCGTGTTCCACGACCGTATCGTACTGGGTGACGAATTCTCTCCAGACGGCTGCCGTCTATGGGACAAAGACACTAAGAAAAAACTCGACAAAGACCGTTTCCGTCAAGGTTTAGGCGGTGTGGTTGAAGCTTATGAAGAAGTTGCTGCGCGTTTAGGTATCGACCTTTCTGATATCTAAGTCGTTCATCGATTTGAAAAACCGAGCTCTTTAGCTCGGTTTTTTAATGAAATATTCTCTGTACACGACAAAAATAGATAACTCATTGAAATAATGTCACAATAATTGTTTTCTAACGACGAATACTATGACACATCTCAATGAGTTATATCTTATCTTAAACAAATCTCTAAAATGGAAC
>NZ_VOZT01000055.1:0-19797 GCF_013419625.1 Acinetobacter sp. YH12070
GTACACAGTGCACTGGGTTATGTATCGCCTTTTGAGTTTGAAGCAATGTACTATGATAAGATTAACCCGTTAGGTCAGGTGGCCTAACTTAAATAAAAAAGTCTCCGACAAACCCGGTACGGTTCAGGGACTAAATTGAATTCCAGCATGTGCAGTCAACGTCCAAACCACCCCCAAAAGAATAAAAATCAATGATCGAAACATATATCCACCTCTTATTCTTTTATGAAGAAAGAAGTTGGAGATGTGTTAAAAACACCTCCAACTATGAGTATGAAGTTATCTAGGTGTTAGAATTTGACTTCGACCTTATATGTACCTTTGTAGGTACCAGCATAAGTCGACATTGCATCTAAACCTGCTGATGAAGCCTGAACAGTATATTCATGCTCTGTACCATCCCAATTAATTACTGTAGGACTGCTATAAAGACCACCAGCACCGGTTGTCGTTACAGCTACAGGAACAGTGCGACTTCCATTAGCTAAAGTCGTTGGCGCTGTAATTGCCAAGAAATAATTTGCATTGGTGCGAACTTGGAACTTTGTTGAGTCTGTATAACTGTTGGTTTTATCCAAAGTTAGTAGTGATTCATCAATATCAAGATCGCAGTGTTTTTCTACTACCAAATCAATATCAATCTTACCCTTACAATCACCTGAAGAACCACAACCATGGTTTCCAGAATGGTGCCCACCGCCTGGGTGCCCACCACCGCCTGGGTGCCCACCGCCTGGTTTACCACCAGCATATGCTGCTGTCCCTAAACTTAAAACTAATGCTGACATCGTTACTTTGATTAATTTATTCATAGCAATTACTCCATTCTCTTTAGAGATTTATTAGTATGCGCATCCAAGGTATTTATTAATAAAATCCAATTAATTTCACTTCCCCTAGGTGCTGACTCATTCTTATTCAAGTTGAGAAAAAAAGAACCTAATATCCCATATTCACATGACTTATCATGCAATATTATTTTTTGTAAAAATTAAAATTATGTGGTTGTAATTTATTAAATGTTTTTAATTTATTTATTTTTATTTACTTTTCCTGTTTATCCCAAATTTTGGGGATTTTTTTCATATCCCTATTTTCAGGCATAACATATCTAATTGTTTTTATTAACCTTAACCATATTAAAAATAATATAGACTGTTACATATTTCACCAAATATTTGCGAAATAGTTCAAATTAATTTTCAAACAAACCAATAATATTTGAATATTCAACTATATTAATAGTAAAGGCCGATTAAATTTTATTTTTAAATAGAATCTCGAATGTATAATCACTACTTTCAGGTATGTCTTTTGAAACGTAATACAAGAATTACGTCACCAAATACTGAGCCTTTGTATTAAATTACAGGTTTTGAAACACGTCTTAGTTTCCAATGTTAAGCTTTTGTAAATCATATTTTCTTTCTTTAAATTTCAGTTTTTTGTTTTTCAAATTTTTAGAATCTCATTTATTACATGAAATATCATGTATGTTAAAATTCAGTCCCTCTCTTTCAACCCTCTTTTTACTTTGATTTTTTATTCAAAATACTGACTACCTCATTTAAAAGTATCTACATTCATCTTTAGAAAATTCTATAAATAAAAAAAGCCCCAAGTTATGGTAATGCCAGTCAGTTAAGCAAATTTTAGTAAAATGTAGTAAAAATGAGTGTATGTGAATACGCTCATTTTTTTATGTCTTTATCTGAACATTTAGAATCCACTCTTGAACATTCTCTCCCATCACTCAACCATTTTTGTGAACTTATTGATTTAAATTGGATTGAAACAAGCCTGCATCAAACAGGTAAGGCATCAATCAGAAGGAGAAAATTACCTGCTGAGCATGTGGTTTGGCTTGTTATTGGGCTTGCCTTGTTTCGAAATCAACCCATCAGCTATGTTGTAGAGCAATTAAACCTCGTGTTTGGTACAACAGAATATTGTGTTCCTAGTGCAGCAGTCCAAGCACGACAACGTTTAGGACAAGAGCCTTTAAGTACCTTATTCTCTCTGCTCAGCCAAGCATGGTTTGATGAAACACAGCAACAATATTCAAGCTTTCAAGGACTTAGTATATGTGCTGTTGATGGGGTGGTTTGGTCTATGCCGCTGACCGAAGAGAACTTTAATCATTTTGGCTCATCTAAAGGTAAAACTGCTGTAGCACCTTACCCACAAGTGAGAGCCACGTGCCTAGTCAATACCAATACCCATGAAATCATAGATGCCCAAATAGGCAGTATGGATCAGGGTGAACTCACATTAGCAAATCAATTATCTCCACCAGCACAAAGTATTACATTATTTGATCGAGCTTATTTCTCTGCTGATTTTCTAATAGGGTGGCAAACACGTGCAGAATCAAGTCATTGGCTGATGCGAGCAAAAGATAATTTACGTTATGAAATTATTAAACGGAATTCCCCACATGATTTTCATATCAGGATGCCAATATCACCTAGAGCCAAGAAGCTTAACCCAACGTTAGGGGATTATTGGGAGGCACGTTTGATTGAAGTTGAGCAGGCAGGAAAAATCAGACGTTACATTACTTCATTATTAGATTCAAAGACATACCCACTTATAGCCTTGGCAAAGTTATATGCTCAGCGTTGGGAAATTGAAATGTGTTACCGAGAAATTAAAAGCAATTTGCAGAAAGGTAAGCTCTTAAGAAGCAAGCAACCAGACTTAATTTATCAAGAATTATGGGGTGTCTTGATTGCCTATAATGTTCTGAGACGACAAATGAAACATATGGCTCAACGAGCTAAAGTAAGTCCTTTGAGAATCAGTTTTCATATTGCATCTATTGCCCTTCTTAATTTACTCAGATTCGACTCTTTGGCTTCTGCAGGTAATCTCCCCAAACATCTGGAAAGTTTAATGGAGAAATCTAATCGGTATGTTATACCTGAGAGAAGAGTGAGGAGTTATCCAAGGGTTGTAAAAGGAAAACCTCAAAAATACCCAAGAAAAAGCCAGTCAATCTCTTAACTGACTGGCATTACCAAGT
This sequence comes from Acinetobacter sp. YH12070, assembly GCF_013419625.1. Classification (NCBI taxonomy): domain Bacteria; kingdom Pseudomonadati; phylum Pseudomonadota; class Gammaproteobacteria; order Moraxellales; family Moraxellaceae; genus Acinetobacter; species Acinetobacter sp. YH12070. Next base: position 3,026 of record NZ_VOZT01000055.1, read on the forward strand.
TATGGGGCTTTTTAAAATTTAACTTACTCACTGACTGGATAAAGCAATCCTTGATCGACTCGAAAGATTTGACCTGATCCAAAGTCGATCTGCTGCAACTCTCCTTTTAATTTTGGGAAGCCAGCAATTTTTTCCAATTGTGGTGAGCGTTGAAAATTCTTCGTTTTAGGATTGTACATCCAATAAATAAATCGCTTATCTTCTATTTTTCGACCATCAGAGGTATCTGAAAGTACAACATCATAGTATCCATCAAAGTTTACATCTAAGAATCCCATACTATTCCCAAAAGCATTAAAGCCTTGTAATGACTGTAGTACTTTGCCATTTGATTTATTAACCACATCTACGCGTTTTAGAGACTTCCCATAAGGTTGGTCTGCGGATTGCACCCCATAAAACTTAAACAGCAGGATAGGTTTATCTGCAGCTTTAAACGCAGGTTCAAACTGTAGATAACTTGTAGATGGTGGTGCCGTTTGTTCCGTCAGTTCAGCTTTAAAGTAGCCTGTATTTGCATTCAATGTACCTGCCAATCGATAAGCAGTTGCCGCCCTTTGTTCCGTCCCAACATTGACTGAATTCAAGTCAATAAAATCTGCTTTTTGAGTCCCTTTAAAGTTAATTTGTTTGGGCTCTTGCAAATCAGTCAAAGTCCCGTGCGGATTCCATATGCCAGCATACAAATCTAAGAAATAACGCCCTTCAGTAGAGCGAAGCATCCGCTGCATGGATATCCGAACATCAGGTAAAGGCTTTAACTCAGACTGTGCTATATCTGAAACTTGTGCAAAACTCACCACAGGTAGACAAAGAGCGAGTAAGAGAGAGAGTTTTGATATTTTCATTGCAATTACACACTCCATGCAGCATGAATAATGCCTACTCTATCACAACCTAAATTCAACACAGATGACACAAATATAGGAGTTTTGAAACCACCCATGACTCAAAACCATCAAATTAAATTTGATTCACTTTTAAAGACCATGTTTCCTAATCTAATGAAATGCATTTCAAACTAATATTAGATTCAACACATAGATCTTTCAGCAATTCACACTGATCTCTTATGATCAATTACTGGCTTCACAAGCTCTTGCTTTCTTCTAAGATCAATATATGCATTTTTCCCAACATATACTTCAACAAAGGCTTCTTCAGGCAATTTTAACGTATAAATTGGACGCGTTTGCAATTGGACTCTTTGCCAAAGTTGGTCATTGATATATGCATGTGTTTTTGTAGAAAAGTGATACCCGAATTGAGCATCGCTAATATTTTTTACAATACGTACTTCCTCTTTGTATGCCCATTCCTGCATTTTATAAAGCAAACCATGCTTTATTAAAACTTCTTCATTATCCCAATTTAAAATATTTGAATTTCCTACCGACATTAATTTTTCAACACTTGCCACATTGGCCTGCTTCGGTGCTGTTTTTAAATATCTCAACTCTCCTTTTGTTGAAGGAATAATAAATTGATCACCATCTTCAAGGCCTGCTTTGCATGTGTCTATTCCGATCACGACACCTTTTTTAACTATCCCCATAATGTGGCCAGATGAGTAGATTTAAAGCATTTCTAGTCAAACTTAAAATCACATATTTTCTAGAAAACTGATTTCGGAATGCCCTACTGCTACCGATGTCGGTACATCCAAATCATAAAAACCAAAACCAGTGCATTCAAATGGGTCATTAAAATCTTCTAAATGTGAAAACCTAGAGATTTTGTTTTTAAAATCGTTAAAGCAGCTTCAAAACTCACATATTTATATAAAATCATTATTCTAACCCACGCTAATATTGGGTTCCTTGTAGCATAAAACTCAAAAGATAATTAAATAAATTCTTTTCTTTGCTTACGATTTTGTTCGCTTGGATCCAAAGTATGAACGAGTACAAAACATTGTTTTGTACGAAGTACAACGAGGCAGCACACTGTTTTGAGTGACGCGTAAGGAATGAGAGCACTACTTTTCTATTTTTAAGGCACGTAACTTTAGATATTAAAAAACCCACTCAAAATGAGTGGGTCTTCGTATTCAAATCAATTGATTCAAGAAATTAGTTTTTCTCTTTATCAACGATTTTGTTCGCTTGGATCCAAGGCATCATCGCACGTAACTTGTTACCAGTTACTTCGATACCATGCGCCGCGTTTTGACGACGACGAGCAGTCATAGAAGGATAGTTCAACGCACCTTCTTGGATGAACATCTTCGCGTATTCACCAGATTGAATACGTTTAAGCGCATTACGCATAGCTTCACGAGACTGTTCGTTGATTACTTCAACACCAGTTACGTATTCGCCATATTCAGCATTGTTTGATACTGAGTAGTTCATGTCCGCGATACCGCCTTCGAACATTAAGTCAACGATCAATTTAAGTTCGTGTAGACATTCGAAGTAAGCCATTTCTGGTGCATAACCAGCTTCAACCAAAGTTTCGAAGCCCATTTTAACCAATTCAACAGCACCACCACAAAGAACTGCTTGCTCACCGAAAAGGTCAGTTTCAGTTTCTTCACGGAATGAAGTTTCAATAATACCAGTACGACCACCACCCACACCTGAAGCGTAAGAAAGCGCAACGTTACGTGCATTACCAGAAGCATCTTGGTGAACAGCGATAAGATCAGGTACACCTGAACCACGTTGGAATTCTGAACGTACAGTATGACCAGGCGCTTTTGGAGCAACCATGATTACGTCAAGGTCAGCACGTGGAACAACTTGGTTATAAAGAACAGAGAAACCATGAGCAAATGCTAGCGTTGCACCTTGCTTGATGTTTGGCTCAATTACGTCACGGTAAAGTTGTGATTGGAACTCATCTGGAGTCAAAATCATAACTAAGTCAGCTTGAGCTACAGCAGCAGGAACTTCTGAAACTTTAAGACCAGCATTTTCAGCTTTTTTCCAAGAAGTAGAACCAGCACGTAGACCTACAGTTACGTCAACGCCTGAATCTTTAAGGTTAAGCGCATGAGCATGGCCTTGTGAACCATAACCAATGATTGCTACTTTTTTGCCTTGGATGATAGATAAGTCTGTGTCTTTATCGTAAAAAATTTGCATTGCTGTCTCCGCTAAAATGCTTTTGTTTCCTTTAACTTGATACCGTGATTCTGTTTGATTATTCACGTTTCAAGTACCTCACCCATAGGAGTGAGGTGAATATATAAAATTAGATAGTTAAAACTTTTTCGCCACGTGCGATACCTGAAACACCTGAACGTACAACTTCTAGAATTGTATTTTCAGCTAAGGCATCAATAAAACCATCTATCTTTTCAGTTGTACCTGCGATTTGAATGGTATATGTCGTTGGTGTTACGTCTACGATTTGTCCACGGAAAATATCCGCAGTACGTTTAATTTCTGCGCGCGCTGAACCAAGTGCTTTGACTTTAATTAACATCAATTCACGTTCAATATGAGCACCTTCAGACAAATCAACAACTTTAACAACTTCGACAAGCTTGTTGAGTTGTTTGGTGATTTGTTCAATTTTATGCTCATCGCCATACGTGGTTAAAGTCAAACGCGAAAGCGTCGGATCTTCTGTTGGCGCTACGTTTAATGTCTCAATGTTATAACCACGCTGAGAGAATAAACCTACCAAACGTGAAAGCGCACCTGCTTCGTTTTCTACAAGTACAGAGATAATATGTCTCATTGTGTGCGCTCTCCTTTGCCTAACCACATATCTTTCATTGACTGGCCAGCAACCAACATTGGATATACATGCTCTGAACGGTCAACCATCACGTTAATAAACACGCACTTGTCATTGATCGCCATCGCTTCAGCAAGCTTCGACTCGAGTTCATCTGCATGATCAATTTGAATACCCACATGACCATACGCCTCCATTAATTTAGGGAAGTCTGGAAGTGACTCAACATACGAGCTTGAGTGACGACCTTCGTAGTTCATGTCTTGCCATTGCTTAACCATACCTAATGCACGGTTATTCAAGCATAGAATTTTTACATTCAAGCCATATTGCTTACATGTAGATAGTTCTTGGATACACATCTGAATCGATGCTTCGCCAGTAATACACACTACTTGTTGATCTGGGAAGGCAAGTTTAGCTGCCATAGCATATGGCAAACCTACACCCATGGTTCCTAGACCACCTGAGTTGATCCATTGACGTGGACGTGTGTATTTGTAGTAAAGCGCACCAAACATTTGGTGTTGACCAACGTCTGAAGTAATAATGGCTTGGCTATTGGTAATTTTATCCAACGCTTCAACAACTTGCTGTGGTTTCATTGAACCATCAGTTGGTTTGTCATAGTTCAAACCATGAACTTGACGCCATTCATTGATTTGTTTCCACCAAGCCGCGATATCTTCAGGATTTGGTCTAGACACATTCAATTGCTTTAATTGAGCCAACATTTCAGTCAATACAGGCTCTACTGCACCCACAATTGGGATATGCGCCATAATTGTTTTTGAAATCGTTGCTGGGTCTATATCAATATGAATGACTTTCGCATTTGGACAGAATTTCGCTGGATTATTGGTTACACGGTCATCGAAGCGCGCGCCCACACACAGAATCACATCTGCATTGTGCATCGTCATATTGGCTTCGTAAGTACCATGCATACCCAACATGCCGATGAATTGTTCATCATTGCCCGGATACGCACCAAGACCCATTAGGGTACTGGTTACTGGATAACCCAGTAAATGTGCAAGTTCTGTCAACTGTGCAGAAGCATTGCCTTGAACCACACCGCCGCCTGAATAAATAATTGGGCGTTTAGCATGAATCAATTCATCAATTGCTTTACGAATTTGACCTGAGTGACCACGATGCGGCGGTTGATACGAACGCATTTTCACTTTTTCAGGATATTCGTAAGCAAATTTCTCTGCAGGATTCGTCGCATCCTTTGGAATATCAACGACAACAGGACCCGGACGACCACTTGAAGCGATATAAAATGCCTTCTTAATAATCGAAGGGATTTCGCTTGCATGACGTACTTGGAAGCTGTGTTTTACGATTGGGCGCGAAATACCAACCATATCAGTTTCTTGGAACGCATCCTCACCGATAAGATGGCTTGCAACCTGACCTGACAAAATCACCATTGGGATTGAGTCCATATAGGCAGTTGCAATTGGAGTTACGGTATTTGTTGCACCCGGACCAGATGTCACCAGTACGACACCTGTTTTACCTGTGACACGTGAGTAAGCATCAGCCATATGACCAGCAGCTTGCTCGTGGCGCACTAGGTAATGATTGATTTTTTCTTGTTGAAATAGCGCATCATAAATATGCAGTACTGCGCCGCCTGGGTATCCAAAAACATGTTCAACGCCTTCGTCCGCTAAAGCGCGTACGAGCATTTCACCACCAGATAAAAGTTCCAACGTGATTCACCCTAATCTTTTTTCACGCACAAATGGAGGGCATTTGTCGTGGTTAATTCATTAACTGTGTGCTCTGTTATAGCACACAAATTTCATAGTTTTCATAGCAATAAGAAAAAAATCTGACCTGCTTGCTGTTTGAGCAATATGGGGTCTAAAACATGTTGGGATAAACATATTTTGTTGGCTTTGTTCAACTTCTCGGCTAGAGAAGAAGTCCATTGCTAAAATGCACTCATTCGAAGGGTGATCGATCTAAGGCATATAAAACTAAAGACAGCATTTTTGTAGTTTCAACCATTAAAGTCAAGTTTAAAAATCGGCTTTTTTCTGATTACTTACAGACCGTTTGTTTTTTAAGCATACTCCCGTTCTTTGCATTCTTTGTAGTTTGTTTATTTATAACCAGTTAGCATGCATTTAATAAAATACTTTTATAAATCTAATAAATAAATTAAATGAATGGCTGTGGGTTTTTCATTCAATTGCCTCACTTTCAACTTAATGCATGGATTGGATCATAAGAACCCAACATTTTTATTGCTCATTAATTCCACAATTCATCATTCACAAAGTTACTCATCCCACGCGATGCCCCTTTTATCCTTTGTGCTAAAAAATGCATAGATTCTGCTGTCAAAAAAGCGCAAAATTTTCAGCATAATTTTGCATGATCACTATAACTTTGGGACTGAATTTATGATGAAGACGACGATTGCACGAACTGCCTGTATTTTATCTAGCATGGCGTTTTGCCTGACCAGTTTGGACCTTTCAGCGAAAGAATATTACAAATGGGTGGATGCTAAAGGTTCAACGCATTACACCACCACGCCACCGCCAAAAAATGCGCAGCGTAAAGGTAAAGTAAATACCTATGGCGCAACAACGACTACGCAATCAACTCCAGCAAAAAACCAAGAAGAGGTTTCACGTGAAGCCGAACAGTCGAATGAACAAAATGAGCAACAAGCAGAACAACAACGCGAAGCCAATGCAGCACTCCGCCAAGCTCAAGCGGTAGCTGCCGCAGCACAATAATTCACGCCAAAGTCCTGCTATATCGACTTAAATTATTTACATCTAGGCAGCATCGCAAAATTCACTCTAGGCGTATTTTGCGCTATGCTGTAGCACAAACTTTTTAACCGTTATTTCTATTTACGTTTATGACTACTCACATTGACCCTGAATATCAAGCCAGTGCGATTGAACCTACAGTCCAACAAGACTGGGAAAATCGCAAAGCCTTCAAAGTTGCCGACCAAGTAGAAGGACCACGTCGTTATATCCTCTCTATGTTCCCTTATCCAAGTGGCAAACTGCATATGGGTCATGTGCGTAACTATACAATTGGTGACGTGATCAGCCGTTTCCACCGCTTACAAGGTGAAACTGTACTACAACCAATGGGTTGGGATGCTTTCGGTCTACCTGCTGAAAATGCTGCAATTGCCCATCAAGTCGCTCCTGCAAAATGGACTTTTGAAAACATTGATTACATGCGTAATCAGCTTAAAAAGTTAGGTCTTTCTGTAGATTGGGATCGTGAATTTGCAACTTGCACACCTGAATACTACCGTTGGGAACAATGGTTATTCGTACAGCTTTATAAAAAAGGTTTAATTTACCGTAAGCTTTCAACAGTGAACTGGGACCCTGTAGACCAAACTGTTTTAGCAAACGAACAAGTTGAAAATGGTCGTGGCTGGCGTTCAGGTGCATTGGTTGAGAAACGTGATATTCCAATGTACTACTTCCGCATCACTGACTATGCGCAAGAATTACTTGACGATTTAGAAACATTAAAAGACGGCTGGCCACAGCAAGTTTTAACCATGCAACGTAACTGGATTGGTCGCTCACAGGGTATGGAAATTACCTTCCCTTCAGCGAATCCAAATGTTTATGCAGATGGTTTAACTGTATTTACCACTCGTGCTGACACACTCATGGGTGTGACTTATGTTGCAGTTGCAGCAGAGCATCCAATGGCACTTAAAGCTGCGGAAAGCAATCCTGAGCTTGCTGCATTTATCGAAGAATGCCGTATGGGTTCTGTTGCAGAAGCAGACCTTGCGACTGCTGAAAAGAAAGGCATGGCAACAGGTTTGTCAGTTAAGCACCCAGTTACAGGTGAAGAAGTTCCTGTTTGGATCGCAAACTACGTCTTGATGTCTTACGGTTCAGGTGCGGTGATGGCGGTTCCATCACACGATGAACGTGACTTCGAATTTGCCAACAAATATGGCTTAACCATCAAGCAAGTGATTGATGCCAAAGGTGCAGACGATGCAGACTTTGACGCAACAATTTGGCAAGAATGGTATGGCTCTAAAGACGGCAAACTGGTGAATTCAGGCGAATTTGACGGCTTAGACTTACAAGGGGCGTACGATGCATTCCTTGCAAAATTAGAACCGACTGGACTTGCCAACTCGAAAGTTCAATTCCGTTTACGTGACTGGGGTGTTTCTCGTCAGCGTTATTGGGGTTGTCCAATTCCTATGATCAACTGTGAAAAATGTGGTCAGGTTCCAGTACCTGAAGAACAACTTCCAGTTGTATTGCCAACGGACGTAGTTCCAGACGGTTCAGGCAACCCACTAAACAAAATGCCTGAGTTCTATGAAACAACTTGTCCATGCTGTGGTGGCGACGCTCGTCGTGAAACAGATACGCTAGATACCTTTGTAGAATCATCTTGGTACTATGCACGCTATGCATCTCCAGATTTCACTGACGGTATGGTAAAACCTGAAGCGGGTCAAACTTGGTTACCTGTGAACCAATACATCGGTGGTGTTGAACACGCAATTCTTCATTTACTTTATGCACGCTTCTTCCACAAATTGATGCGTGATGAAGGTGTGGTACAAGGGAACGAGCCATTCACCAACTTGCTTACTCAAGGTATGGTGCTTGCGGATACCTACTACCGTGAATCAGAGTCAGGTAAGAAAACTTGGTTTAACCCTGCTGACATCGATTTAGAACGTGATGAAAAAGGTCGTATCATTTCTGCGAAATATCAAGGTGATGGTCAAGACGTCGTGGTTGGCGGTCAAGAAAAAATGTCGAAATCGAAAAATAACGGTATCGACCCGCAAGCGATTATTGATCAATACGGCGCAGATACTGCACGTGTATTCATGATGTTCGCTGCACCACCAGATCAATCACTAGAATGGTCTGACGCTGGTGTTGAAGGTGCAAACCGTTTCTTAAAACGTGTATGGCGCCTAGCAACAGGTTTCCTTGAACAAGGCAACTCTGCTGCAAACATCGACAAAGCGACACTTTCTACCGCTGCACAAGACTTACGTCGTAAAACACACGAAACCATTCAAAAAGTGGGTGATGACATTGCACGTCGTCATGCCTTCAACACCGCGATTGCTGCGATGATGGAACTTTTGAATGCAAACAATAAGTTTGAAGCCAAAGATGACAATGACGTTGCCGTTGCACGTGAATCAATCATTACCCTTCTAACTTTACTTGCTCCGTTTGCACCACATTTAAGCCAAACCTTATTGGCTGAGTTTGGTATCGAATTAACATCAGCACGCTTCCCTGCGGTAGATGAATCTGCGCTGACTCGCAATACACAAACGATTGTAGTGCAAGTGAACGGTAAACTTCGTGGCAAATTAGAAGTGTCTGTCGATGCCTCTAAAGATGACATTTTGGCACAAGCAAAAGCATTACCTGAAGTTCAACAATTCTTGACTGGTCCAACCAAGAAAGAAATTGTGGTGCCGAATAAATTAGTGAATTTGGTGGTTTAATTTAATCCCCCTAAATCCCCCTTTATAAAAGGGGGACTTCCCGCTTCCAAAAAAAAATCGGGTCTCCTCCCTTTTTTTAAAGGGAGGTCGGGAGGGATTAACAAACAATTCCCAAACAAAGCCCGTTGCCAGTCAACGGGCTTTGACTTTACAATCCACACAGGATTTCAACATTATCCCTTCGGGAAACAGAGGACACTTTATGCACTTGGTTCAACGTGTTGCTGCAATTGTATTAACTATGGGCCTGAGCGCAGGCATGGTCGGTTGTGGTTTTCATTTAAAAGGCACCAACCCTGCTGCTGTACCTGTGGCCTATTCCAATATGCGATTGGCACTTCCTGAAGATACGGATGACTTACATGAAAAGTTAGCGATTTATTTAGGTTCTGCAGGCGTGCAATTGAGCAATAATCAAAATGCCTATGTCTTACATGTGTTGGATTACACTCCGCGACGTTTAGAACTCAATGGTAAATTGGTTGAAACTTTACTGCGCCTGAATGTGACGTTCCAAATTGAAGATGCTCAAGGCAATCCTGTAACTGAACCCCGTACATTGATGGCAACACGTAGCTACCAATACGACGTAGCAACCGTGAACACTGATGACCAAGAAGAAAAATATTTAAAACAAGTGATTATTGATGACATTGCACAACAGATCGTGCGCCAAATTTCATCAAACCGCTTACCGAAAGCAAACCCACTAACTGCACCGACCAAAGCTGAGTAATTTTGATTTATGAAACTTGACTATCTTCAGGCATTAAAACGTGTAGATGAAGCGCAAGGTGCCTGGGTGCTGCATGGTCAAGAGCCTTTACTTGAACAAAATCTCCTGGATGCATTTCGTAAGAGTTGGAACGCTCGAGAAATCGAGCGTCAACGTTATGACATTAGCTCTGCTGCTGACTGGAAAAATGTCTTTAATGCGTTAAATAGTTTGTCATTATTTTCCAGTCAACTGGCGATTGAGGCACATGGCAGCATTAAACCCGATGCCAATGGACTAAAACTGTTAAAAAGCTATTTGCAGCAAAATGAAAATAACTTGCTGCTCGTGGTAATGCCAAAGCAAGACAGTGCGAGTTTAAAGACCAGTTTCTTCCAAACCATTGATGCCAATGGGGTCAATGTTGCACTGACTGCAAATTACCCTAAAGATCGTCAGCAAATCTTAGCCACCGAGGCGCAAAAGCTTGGCATTCAACTTGCCAATGATGCTTGGCAATGGTTAGAACAGCATCATGAGCACAATTTACTGGCTGCAAAAAATAGTTTAATGCGTGTCGCAGATACTTTTCCTGAAGCTGAAATGATTCAGATTGATCATCTGTACTCTTGCTTACAAGATCAGTCACGCTACACCACCTATGATTTAAATGATGCAATGCTGCAAGGCAATTTGGCGCAATCAATTAAAATTTTTCAATACTTAATCGCTTCAGGCGAGCCGATGTCGCTGATTTTATGGAGTATCAGTAAGGAAATGCGTTTGCTGATGCAACTGTTTGAGCAGCCACAAAATGCCTTGCAAATCGGTATTTGGAAAACCAAAGTCGGGCTGTATCAACAAGCGTTACGCCGTTTAAATGCGAACGATTTTTTGACTTGGCCTGCCCTATTACTTCGTTTAGACGCGTCAATAAAAGGTTTAGGTCATGAAAATCCTGAGCACTTGGTACAACAAGCTATTGCCAGCTTGTGTGGGCGCAGACTCTTCTAGTCTAATGAAAAGGCTGTAATAACTTGCATTGCAGTATAAAAGAATAATTATCATTACTATTTGTTCAAAAAGTTCACAATTTATCCGTATTTAAATCTTATAATTCAATCATCTTTATAAACTTTTAACTGCCAATCATGCCAAAAATAAAACCAGCAAAATTGATCGTAGCCATCATCGTTGCTTTGGCAATCGCTGTCACTGCATGGCATTTCCTAAAACCTAAAGAAACTCAGCCGCAATATATTACTGCTGAAGTGAGTCGTGGTGACATTGAAAACTCTGTACTTGCAACAGGTGTACTTGAAGCAACCAAAATGGTGAGTGTTGGTGCACAGGTTTCTGGTCAGGTGAAAAAGATGTATGTGCAACTCGGTGATGAAGTGAAACAAGGTCAGCTGATTGCCCGTATTGACTCTGTACGTCAGGAAAATGATTTAAAAACTGCAGAAGCCAGCATCAAAAACCAACAAGCGCAATTGGCAGTAAAAAATGCAAATCTTGCAAAAGTCCAAGCTGAATATAATCGTCAGCAAGCGATGTACGCTCAAGATGCGACTAGTCGTGCAGAACTTGAATCTGCGCTAGCAAGTTATAAAACTGCGCAAGCTGATATTGCAGCCATTAATGCACAAATCGAACAATCACGTTTAACTTTAGCGACTGCAAAAGAAGACTTAGGCTATACACAAATTGTTGCACCAATGGATGGAACCATCGTGGCAATTGTGACTGAAGAAGGTCAAACCGTAAACGCCAACCAAAGTGCGCCAACCATTGTGAAATTGGCAAAGCTCGACACCATGACCATTAAAGCTGAAATTTCTGAAGCTGATGTGATGAAAGTCCAAGAAGGTCAAAGTGTTTACTTTACGACGTTGGGCGACAGTGAAACAAAACACTATGCAACCCTGCGCCAAGTTGAACCTGCGCCGAACTCAATCAACACCGAAAGCAACAGCAATACCTCTTCGTCTTCAAGTACTGCGGTTTACTACAATGCGCTATTTGATGTCCCGAATGAAGACGGCAAATTGCGTATCGATATGACTGCTCAAGTTTATATTATTTTAGATGAGGCGAAGAATGTCTTGACTGTCCCTGCTGCAGCCGTACAAACCTCGAACCGTCCACAACGTAGCCGAAATAATACGTCTACCGATGGTCAATCTGCTGATAAAAATGCCAACGCAGAAGCTAGATCGAACAAAGACAATCCACACCGTCCTAAACGTTTAGAACTGACTGAAGCTGAAAAAGCATTGGTCAAACAAGGTAAAGCGAGCGTTGCCATGGTACGTGTATTGCAAGCGGATGGTTCTGCGCAACCTCAACCTGTATTACTTGGTTTAAATAACCGTGTGACCGCACAAGTGATCCGTGGCTTAAAACAGGGTGACAAAGTCGTGATTGCCGACGGTTCTGATACTTCAAATGATTCAGCTAAACGCAGCAACCGTGGTGGTGCTGGCGGCCCAATGAGAATGTAATCATGAGTCAACATCAGACACCTCTACTCGAGGTCAAGAATCTGACTCGTGAATTCCCTGCTGGTGAAAGCACAGTCCAGATTCTAAAAGGGGTTAATCTTGAGATTTACCCAGGTGAACTGGTGGCGATTGTAGGTCAGTCCGGTTCTGGTAAATCCACCCTCATGAATATTTTGGGGTGTTTAGATAAGCCAACCAATGGCAGCTACAAGGTCAAGGGGCGTGAAACGCGTGAACTTGAACCAGATGAACTGGCACAGTTACGCCGTGAATATTTTGGCTTTATTTTCCAGCGCTATCACTTACTCGGTGATTTGAATGCTGCTGGTAACGTCGAAGTTCCTGCAATCTATGCCGGTGCAGATGCAACCGAACGCAATGCACGTGCCAAGCAACTACTAACCGATTTAGGGCTGGGTGAGAAAACCCAAAACCGCCCAAGTCAACTCTCCGGTGGTCAGCAACAACGTGTATCGATTGCGCGTGCCCTCATGAATGGTGGCGATGTTATTCTTGCCGATGAACCGACCGGTGCACTAGATAAGAATAGTGGTATTGAAGTAATGCGGATTTTGCGCGAACTCAATGCCAAAGGTCATACCATTATTTTGGTCACGCACGACCATAATGTTGCAAAAAATGCGACGCGTATTATTGAAATTTCTGACGGTAATATCATCTCAGATCAGCCCAATGTGCCTGAAACAGATGATGAACCTTTAGAAAAGCAACAACTCGTTCCAAACACACAGAAAAAAACCTCAAGCTGGCGCTCTGCCGTTGACCGTTTAGGTGAAGCATTCCGTATGGCGATTTTAGCCATGAATGCACACCGGATGCGTACATTTTTAACCATGCTCGGGATCATTATTGGTATCGCTTCTGTGGTTTCTGTTGTGGCTCTTGGGAATGGTTCACAAAAGCAGATTTTAGAAAATATCAGCAGTTTAGGTACCAATACCATCACGGTGTATCAAGGTCGAGGCTTTGGTGATAACTCAAGATCATCGCAAGTAAAAACATTGGTTCCAGCCGATGCGACAGCCCTTGCTGAGCAACCTTATGTCGATGGCGTTAGTCCTTCGGTCAATTCATCTGTCACAGCACGTTTTAAAGACACAGAAGCGTCGACCACAGTAAATGGCGTGAGTGAAGATTTCTTCTATGTACGCGGTATGAACTTCGCTTCGGGTCAGCCCTTTGATAAAGAAAGTGTGACTGAGCAAGCGCAAGATGTGGTGATTGATAGTAATACTAAAAATACCTTCTTTGCAGATGGCACCAACCCTGTGGGTCAAGTCATTTTATTAGGTAGTGTACCGAGCCGTATCATTGGCGTGATCGAAGAACAAAAAAGCATGATGGGCAACTCAGATAGCCTGAATGTGTATTTGCCCTATTCAACGGTCATGAGTCGTATGTTAGGTCAGTCGAATGTACGTAGCATCATTGTCCGTGTAAAAGATGAATACCCAAGTGCTGCTGCTGAAAACGCCATATTAAACTTGTTAGTGCAACGTCATGGCGCGCAAGATGTCTTTACACAAAACTCCGATAGTATCCGTGAAACCATTCAACAAACCACTGCAACAATGACTTTATTGGTGTCTGCGATTGCGGTGATTTCATTGATCGTCGGTGGTATTGGGGTCATGAACATTATGTTGGTTTCTGTGACTGAGCGTACCCAAGAAATTGGTGTGCGTATGGCCGTGGGTGCCCGTCAAAGTGACATTTTACAGCAGTTCCTGATTGAGGCGGTGTTGGTGTGTATCTTAGGCGGTGTGCTTGGGGTTTTATTATCTTTAGGTATTGGACAATTGATTAGTCATTTTGCCGGTGGAACATTCCAAATGGCCTATTCAACGACGTCTATCGTTGCTGCATTTGTCTGCTCAAGTATGATTGGTATTGTGTTTGGCTTTATTCCTGCACGTAATGCCGCACAGCTCAACCCTGTCGATGCGCTTTCTCGCGAATAAGGAAATAATGATGCAAATGACCTTAACTAAACTTGCAAGTGCCTTCATTCTCGGAACTAGCTTAGTCGGCTGTGCCGCTGTGGTTAAGACGCCTTATGAAGCCCCTGCAACACAAATCCCGACGCAATTTCAAAATGCGAAAGCCATGAGTCAGCAAGTTCATGCAGATACTTATGCTGACCAATGGTGGACATTGTTTAATGATGCTCAATTGAACCAATTGGTGAATCAAGTTTTAGCTGCCAATACAGACCTTGCTGTAGCAGGTATTAATTTACAGCAAGCTCGACTACAAGCAGGTTTAGCTGTAAATAAACAAGGGCCACGCGTGAGCTCAAGTGTTTCAACTGGACATAACTTTGACCTTAACTCAGGTGATGATTCATCAAAAGGTGTGTCACTCAACGGTGGTGTTAGTTATGAAGTAGATTTATTTGGTCGTTTGGCTAGCCAGACAGAGGCCGCAAAATGGGAAGCTTTAGCAACTGAACAAGACCTGCAAGCCACTGCTCAAAGCTTGATTGCAACAACAGCAAACCTATATTGGCAGCTTGGCTATTTAAATGAGCGCTACAGTATTGCGCAGCAAAACTTAGCCAGTACGCAAAAAACCTATGACTTGGTCAAGGTGCAATATAAAGCCGGTGCTGTGTCAGGTTTAGATCTAACTCAAGCGGAACAGTCGGTCCAAAGTCAAAAAGCGACCTCAAGCCAAATTGCCCAACAAAAAGTGGAAACACGTACTGCATTGGCTGTGTTATTGCATCAACCTGTGCAACAACTGAATATTTCAGAGCCGCAGCGTTTACCTCGAATTGCATTACCGACAATTGCAGCAGGTTTACCTGCCGAGTTGTTGTCTCGCCGTCCAGATTTACAAGCGAGCGAATTAAGATTACGTAAAGCTTTGGCAAATAAAGATGCAACGAAAGCCAGTTACTATCCTTCAATCAGTTTAACTGGCAGTTTAGGATCGAGCAGTACGTCTTTGAGTAATTTATTGCAAAACCCCGCTTTGGCTTTGGGTGCGAGTTTGAGTTTACCTTTCTTGCAATATAACGATATGAAGAAAGACCTTGCGATTAGTGATTTAGATTATGAAAAATCTATTATTCAATATCGTCAGACCTTGTATCAGGCTTTTGCCGATGTGGAAAATGCGCTATCCAATCGTACTGAGTTAAGTCAACAAGTTGCTTTGCAAGAGCGTAATGTACAACTTGCAGAAAAGACTGAGCGTTTGACTGAAGTTCGTTATCGAAATGGTGCCATTGCGTTGAAAAACTTACTCGATGCACAAGAAACCACACGTAATGCTCGACTGTCTTTGGTTCAAACCAAGCAAAGTCAATACAATGCTTATGTGATCTTGATGCAAGCTTTAGGTGGTAGTCCGATAAAGCAGTTGCCTTAAGTTATAGATAAAAAGCCCTAGAGGGGCTTTTCATTAAAAGTCTGTTATTTAATCTTTGAGTTACCACTTAACTACCATTTTCTATAATATCTTTATACTGATATAACGTTTTTAACTTTGTACCTGAAAATTCCATGCCAGTGAAATCAATGAATAGATGCTGTCCATCACTACTTTTTTGATATTCAGAGAAAGTCTATCCATAGAGTTTAACAACACTCTGAACAAAACCTGTGACCACTCACAAAAAAGTCAAAATAGATATTTGATCATTAAATAACATTGAAGCGCTGTATCAGAGTAAGTTTAATTTCTAGCTCGTTTATTATTTTCTTACGTATATCATTGAGTTTTAAAATTAAATCTAATAGCCAATATTATCGTGATTAATAAAAACTTAATTATATGATGATTGATTGTATAATAAATTTTAGGTGCAGACTTATTCATACCAATATTATATTACCAAATAAGTATTTAATGATAATTTAATAAAGCTATCCCGATAAATCAATTCCACTTTTATCTATACTAATTTCCAACTTAGTATACTCACCAATTATTCAATCATACGAAATTGATAATTCTTGAATAGATTTCTTTGCCTCATTAAGAAATCCATTTAAGAATTATTTTAGGGCGTGTCCTCATTTGAAAAATTGGTTTTAAATACTTAAAATCCTCCTTTAAGCTCTTTTGATTTCTATATTTTTTCAATGGCACGTACTCTTCTCACCGATGATATCTGGCAGCAAATTCAAGATACTATGCGATTACACGGTTGTTACTGTCAACGGCATTCTAAAATTGACCCCTTTCACCTTACAAATGGCAAAGTAAAATTGACCCCTTTGATCTCGTATTAAATTTCAACCTGGGGCTGAATCCCAATTCTTTTTTTATCCTTCAAACGATAACTCTCACCCGATATTTGTACCACATGACAGTGATG
>NZ_VOZT01000056.1:0-19516 GCF_013419625.1 Acinetobacter sp. YH12070
ATCGTTTGAAGGATAAAAAAAGAATTGGGATTCAGCCCCAGGTTGAAATTTAATACGAGATCAAAGGGGTCAATTTTACTTTGCCATTTGTAAGGTGAAAGGGGTCAATTTTAGAATGCCGTTGACAATGGTAAATGATAACTTTTTTTAGGGTTATCTTTATTTTTCCTTCTAAAAACATTTTGCTGCCAAGCTTTTTTAAGTTTATTTAAATCATTAATATATTTTTCTTCATTATAAATATATAAATCATCAAAATATGCATAAATATATTCTTGATGTAATTCATGGGTATCAATATGAATTTTAGGAAAAACTGAATATCTAAAATTTTTATCAATATAATTTACAGACCATTCAGTAAAATCTTTATTATTAATATATTTTTCTAAATTCTTTCTTTCATTCTTAATCTCTCTATAGTCGGCTATATATTTATTTAATACTAAGTCTATCTCGTCTACTCCCCCTAGTTTTTCTTTATATATAAAAATAATTACTAAGAAAAAAATATATGGATTGTGAATTTGTTTATATGTCCTTGAACCGGTGATTAAGGATATTCTGTGTTCGCTTGAAAATCTGTTAACTAGAAACCAGCATAATCTATGGCTAGTTTTTAATGAGTTAAGATCAGTTTTTAATAAGTACTTCTCCTTTTTATTATTATATTTATCTATAATTAAATTAAGGCTCTCTTCTTCAAATGTTAATAGAGTATTTTTTATATATTCATATAGAAGTTCAAAAGAAGAATATTTGTTGAAAAAATCTAATAAGTAACGCTGCGGGTGATTATCCTCATTATCTAAATTCCAAGCAATCCATACATAATCACACTTATTAAAACCTCTTAAAAAATTATTAATTAAAAAATCTTTCTCATTATGGGAATTTATAGATCTTAGAGCCATTTTTTAAAAGATATCCGTAGTATTTCTTGTAGTATTTATACTAGTATTTAAGCAAGTGTTTTTCAATACTAAAGTTATGGCAGATTCCTATAAATCATAGCCTATACGCATTTTTTACTAGTTATTATTAGAGTTAAGCTTAACTCTAGCTTTTTTGAGACTAGAGCCTGCATGAATTTAAGCGTAGAGCAGGGAGGAAATGTTTTTCATGTGGGGAAGGGATGCTGTACTACAGGAGGAATTTGGACTCCCTAGAGCTTTGGTTATTAATCTAATCGTTTATTAGGTAACACTTTATTGTGAAGTAAATGTATATATATACTGAATTCCCTATACCTATGTAACTATCACACACATAGGTTTAAACATGAGAGATTCAATTAATCAGGAAAAACTTACACTTCATATTGAGAAATTTTTAAAACGTTTAAAAAAAGAACGAACAAAATGGGATGGATTCTATTCACAGCTTATAGATCTATTATTTGACTTTAATGATATTTATGATCCTGATGATGAATACACAGGTTATCTTAAATTCTTTGTAATTCTGAGATATGACTTACAGAGAATAGACTCTGGTTATTTTGAACTTATGGACGAGTTAAAGATAATTGGGTACAGAGAGATAAGAAAATGGTTTTTAGATTTATTTGAGCTTTTCAAGAAAGATTATGAAACCATTGAAAAACAGAAAGATGAAAATAAAGTTGAAGTTCAGGAATATTGTAGATCAATACTTAATAAATGCAGTCGAATATTAGTTGCTCGTGTAGACTTGGGTTATTTGCAAGAATATTCTAGTCGAATTAGAGTTGAAGATATTTATAAGGACTTAGATATACTGCTTAACCGTATTCAAAATAAAGATGGCATATTTAAACATGTGGTCGGGTATATATGGGGAGTGGAGCAAGGCGGTAAAAGTAAAGGTTTTCACTGTCACTTAGCAATCATTTATGATAATGCCTATCGTGATGGAAGCGCAGCATATTGGGGGGATGAAATTATTGAGTTATGGAAGGATATTACTAGAGGTTATGGTCAAGGCTATAATTGCTGGAACCGGGAACGTGTAGCGAAACTTAGAAGAGAGAATAAGCTGGGGATCGGTGTGATCTATCGTCGTGATTCAACCCAAGTGACAAATTTCATTGAGGCAATGCAATACATTGCTGATCATCACAAACGTACTCTTCAATACTTACGTGTAAAGCCAAAAGGACGAAGAGTATTTGGTAAAGGTCAGTTAAGAGTGCCGTATGATCGACGCTAAATGAAAATAATCTCAGATACAGCAGGTAAATAGCCACCGATTTTATAGATACCTTTTAGTTAGATATGGACTGTCACTACTCTCCTAGACAAATTTAGTCTATTCTTTTTGCATAGGAGAGAATATTGTGAGTGGGCAACGATATACTCCAGAATTTAAAGATGAAGTTGTTAAATTGATTAATGAACGTGGATATTCTGTCACTGATGTAGCATAGCGTTTAGGTGTATCACAGCACAGCATTTATAAATGGCTAAAGGCGGTACAACCTTTACGTAACAACTCTGATGAGCATGAACTACGCGAAGCAAAGAAAGAAATCCTACGTCTTAAAAGTCAGCTTAAACAGACTGAAGAGGAACGGGATATCTTAAAGTGAAAGCACTGCTTTCACGCCGCTTTGCAAGCCTGCCCGAGTGAAGTATCAGTTTATCCTGGAATACAGCCATCAATTTAAGATTAAAACGATGTGTCGGGTCCTTAAGATCGCTCGTGCTGGTTACTATGCCTGGTTGCATGAACCTGAATCAGGCAGGACGATTGAAGATAAGCGGTTATTACAGCTCATCCATTCTTCTTATGAGGCCAGTTATGGCATCTATGGTTATCGTCGCAGTACGCTGGATCGTAAGCGTCCGCTGAGTTATTTATGGGAGGATTATCATCCAAGCAGATAAAATTATAAAGCACTGATTTAATTGCATATAACAGAAAGAATATGAAATCTGTTTTAATCTCCATATATGATGAATATCATTTAAAGCATCGTAATAAAATAGAGACTTTATTCAGCTCATTAAAAGGGTAATATAATTTAGTCCTCAGTAAAGCGAGAAGCATTGAAGTGTACTTAGCTGGAATTTATGCATCTTTATATGCTTACTAATGATGTTATCAAAATAAGCTAAACATTCGAGTAATGGAATCCTTGGCTTAAATAGGTTTCGGGTTATTTTTAGCAAGTAAATGAAAAAGTAGTTAAATGTCATCTTATTTAAATATCTGCGGCGTATGGTTCAGCCATCTTTAGATGGGTTGATGCCATGCTCGGTTCTCTTGAAAAATTCCAATTAAAAACAATCAGCGTGGTATGTATAAGTTTCAGCGCTTTATTGCTTACCGCTTGTCAAACTACTACGATAACGCGAAATCAACAAGCCAATACAGAGCAACAGCTCCAACAAGAAAAAGTCCAACAACCGAAACGTGTGGTCTTTTTTTTGGGTGATGGTATGGGCATCACCACGCTTACCGCTTCACGTATTTATGCTGTTGGTGAAGATGGTCAGTTGGCGATTGATCGGCTGCCTGAGTCTGCTTTTGTTCGTACCTTTTCTGAAGATGCGCAAGTCACGGACAGCGCACCTTCGATGGGCGCGTACATGACCGGTGTGAAGATGAAAAACGAGGTGATCTCGATGCAGACAGGGACGATTGCGGTTGAACCTGACTCAGTAGGGAATAACCAGTGCGTTAGTAACCCACAAAACAAAAATAAGCAAAACACACAGACTTTACTTGAATTAGCCAAAGCAAAGGGCTGGGGGACAGGGGTTGTGACCACAACGCGGATCACGCATGCCACACCAGCATCGACTTATGCGCATATATGCCACCGTGATGCTGAAAATGACATTGCATCACAGTTGGTCCCGAGCTCAAAAGGCGATGATTATCAACGCTATAACCTCAAACTCAAAGATGGAGTCGATGTGGTTTTAGGTGGAGGTAAGCGTCAATTTTTGCCTAAAGATGCAGGTGGAGAACGTACTGATGGGCGCAATCTAATTACCGAGATGCAAAAGGCAGGCTACCGCGTGGTTTTTGATGAAAACCAACTGTCCCAAGTGCAACTGGCGAAAAATGAAAAATTATTGGGTTTATTTAATCACAGCCATTTAAATTACGACTTGGATCGCACCAAGAAAAACTTGGCAGAGCCGAGTCTCAAGCAAATGACGCTGTCTGCTTTAGACATCCTGACGCAAAATAAAAAAGGTTTTTTCCTGATGGTGGAGGGCGGGCGTATAGATCATGCGCTGCATGACACCAATGCCAAACGTGCTTTACAAGACACGATTGCCTTAAATGATGCTTTAGAAGCAACCATTCAAAAGCTTAAACAAAGTGATCCTGAACTTAAAAATACACTGATTGTAATCACAGCCGACCATGATCACACCTTGGTTTTAAATGGTTATGCCAAGCGTACAGGAAAATACGTCGAAGGTAAGGAAACCAGTGTGCTTGGATTGGTAAAAAACTATGATCAAGCGGGCTTTGCTCAAGATATTCATGGTCAACCTTATCCGATTATCGGTTTTGGTACGGGCAAAAAACGCCCCACTCAAAACCGTATGGATGACTTGGTACTGAACTTAAAAGACACTGATGTCTGTCATCCTGTACAAGGGCCAAAGGCACCACAAGGTGAAAAATATAGTTTCACCTATCCTTTGGCTGAAACGGGTTGGTGTACGGGCACTGCTGCGGATGATTTCCAACAAGAAGCTGTGATTCAAACGGGCTATAAAGATAAAGAAACGCATGGCGGTGCAGATGTGTTTTTAGGTGCGATTGGTCAGGGAGCCGATCAGTTCTCAGGTAGCCTTGAAAATATTGAGGTCAATCACCTCATTCGTAAGATCACAGGCTTATAGCAGAGGGATATCACATGAAACATACTTTAAAAACCATCCCATACATGATGCTTCTGCTTACAGCGTCGATTTCTTCAAGTGCTTTGTATGCTGTGGACACCACAGTTACACCGACGAAAAGCGTTATATTCTTTTTAGGCGATGGCATGGGACCAACCACAGTGACGGCAAGTCGTATTTATGCTGTGGGGGAAAATGGCAAACTGGCCATGGACAGCATGAAGCACGCAGCAAGGATTAAAACCTATTCTGAGGATGGTCAAACCACAGATAGCGCTCCCTCTATGGGCGCCTATATGACTGGGCAGAAAAATAAAAATGAAGTGATTGCCATGACAACAGGAACGGTTGCGGTCGAACCTGAAGAAGGAAAATTGCCGAATGGCAAAAGCTTAGCGAAAGCCATCAACCGTTGTCCAGAACAGGGCAGTAGTATGGTCGCAGGGATGCCTGCGTTAAGTATTTTAGAACTGGCAAAAAAGCAGGGTAAAGCGGTTGGCGTAGTGACGACGACCGAACTCACCCATGCCACACCTGCGGCAACCTATGCACATATCTGTCACCGTGATGCGCAATACGATATCGCGCTTCAAGCTGTTCCAAAAGGTAAAGCTTATAATCCAAACTTATTGGATGGTATTAATGTCCTTATGGGAGGCGGCTTAAATCATTGGACGCCTTATGATGCAGTCTCTAACCCCAAAGGGCGCTTGGATGGTCGTGATTTATTGGCAGAGTTTAAACAGCAGGGTTATCAAATCGTTTTAAGCCAAAGTGATTTGGCACAGACGGTCAATACTCAGAAAATTTTCGGCGTATTCTCCACACAGTCACATTTAAATTTTGATTTGGATCGACTCAAGAAGAATATAGAGACTGAACCGAGTCTGGCGGCGATGACCAGTAAAGCGATTGATGCACTGCAAGCACAGAGTCATGGACAAGGCTATTTCTTGATGGTTGAGGGTGGGCGTATTGACCATGCGCTACATGCCAATAATGCCAAACGGGCATTGCAGGAAACCAAGGCATTTAATGATGCAATTCAAACTGCACTGGATAAAGTGGATTTGAGCAATACCTTGATTGTAGTGACGGCAGACCATGACCATGTGATGACCTTTAATGGTTATGCCGCACGAACGGGCCAAACGACGGAGACTAATCCAGGTATTTTGGGGCTGAGCTATGACTATAATATTGCAAAAGAGCAAAATGCTTACAGCAAAGTGCTGGCTGATGGCCAAGTACATAATCCATACCGCGATGTAAATGGGGCAACAGGAACGACGCTCGTTTTTGGAAATGGTACGGGCAAGCGTTTAGATATTCGTGACAGTATTAGCAACGAGCAAGCCTTTGCTGACGACTATAAACAAGAAGTCGGGGTACAACTGACGAAAAGCGAAACACATGGCGGCGGAGATGTGATGCTGTTTGCTGAAGGAAAGAATTCAAATCTATTCAAAGGCACACAAGAAAATACATGGGTATTTGAGCAATTGAAAAAGGCGTTTGGATTCTAATGGATACAAGATTTATACGGCCGTTCAAATTCAAAATGAAATTCTTAGCATTGTCTTTCAGTTTGCTCAGTCCATGGGTATGGTCGGCCGATGAATATCGTATTGATTATCAGATTGAACGGTTGGATGCCAATGGGGTCACGACCATTCAAAAATACAGTGAGAAAATAATTCGAGATGAGCAAAATATTTGGATTGAACGTTTAAACACACAAACGCATGCTGACGAAGCCCAGACACATAGCAACGCTCATGTGTCTGCCAAAACAGACACCCATGAGCATGTGAGTTTTGACAGTGCAATTCAGTGGATGCAGCGCAAAGATGTAGTCGGGCAAGCAAACGTAGAAAGTCCGTTTCAGCGTTTTTATATTTTGCCAGATGAAAAAATGCGGGTGCAATTGCAGGATGTCGATCAAGAAATGCTAGGGATGAAAAACTGTTGGCGCTGTGAATATAGTTTGATTCATCCTGACATTTTAAAGCGAGCACAATTGATTCAACGTGATCCGAAGTTAGCGCGTTATCAAATAAGCAGTGCTGGGCAAACGTTGAATATTATATGGAGTGAACAAGATCAACTGGTTCAAAAATATGAATTGCTCAAACCGACCTCAGGCTATGCCAAAACCTTTACCGTGCGCAAAATTGGCCAACATGTTGCTACACCTTGGACACAAACAGAAAAATACAGCGAACGTGACTATGCGGACTTTAGTGATTAGCCGATGAGTTTTTGACTTTTAATTTCGACGTTAAAATAGAAATACCTGTGATTTTTTTTGGAAAAATAAGCGCTTAGGACTGTGCCGCTTGTACAGTTAAACCACTCCAACGCTTAAACGCACGTCGAAAATTGGTCGCATCGTTAATTTGTAAATACTGAGAAATCTGTTCAGTTTTAAAACCATGTACACGATATAAAATAATGGCAGTATGCAAACGACTTTGATCGAGTTGCGCCTGAAAATGTGTCTGATGCTTTTTCAGTTTACGTTTTAAGGTGGCAGAACTCATTTGAAAATAGTCAGCGGTTTGTTCAAGTTGAATATTATTTTGAATATTCTGCATTAAATATTGGTGCAAACTGAGCAAAAAACTCTGTTGAATATTTTGAGCTGTCATTTCTTTCAGCGCATATTGATAACTGATTGAAGCTAAGGTCGAAGAGGCATTGGGAAGTTTTTCATAAATCAAATCGCGAGGTAGGCTCATCATGTTGATCGGGCGATTAAACTCTAAAGCACTGCCTAAATGTGTCCAATATTGTTCAATATAATCCGGTTCAGAAAAATTAAACTCGAATTTCCACGCTAACTTGGTTTGATACAGTTGACGGCTAAACGCTTGTATTGCACTCATTGCGCTTTCGATTAAAAAGCGATTTTCAAGCTTGTTTTCATCTAACCAATAAATATGAATATGGTTTTGGCTGTACATGAGTCGAGGGCATAACCACGGTGAAACAGACGCGGAAAATGTTAAATAACGGCTAAGCGCTTCATCGAAGGTCGATGCATACAGCATGGATTTAATGGCGTCATTAAAGGGGGTGGTTAGGCTGCGTTGACCAAATAAAAAACTGATGTCCTGATTGCGAAAACACTGTTCAGCATTTGTTAAAACCTGTTGTAACTGTTGCTGGCTAATCAGCTTTTGCCCTGAAAAGATATCTTCCAAGAAAATACCGCTACCACTGAGTAGGACGTGATGTTCGACTTCATGGCTGACTGCTAAATCAATTAAAATAGACAATTGATGATGCGCAGGAATGTAGCTGTAGTCGCATTCAAAGCTCATACGGTGACTCGCTTTGGTGAGTAGTATTGCTTCACTTGGAGCAATTGCTGATTTAAGGCATTCAAAAGTTGCTGAGCAGTTTGGTATTGCCCGACTGAACAGCAGGTCGTGAGTGCTTTTAGAGGAATGTGCACGGACAGATCACGTTGATAATAAGCACTGACCATAAGCATGCGCTCAAGCTGAGCTGCCATTTTTTCAGCCTGTTGTAGCTTCGTCTCTGGTAACAGCATAATAAAACGATCTCCTGCGAAGCGACAGAGCAGGTCTTGTGGTCGTAAGTTTAAGCTAATCAATTGTGAAACATGCTGTAAAATAGATGTGCCTTCATCAAAGCCATGTGTTTGATTAATCTGATTAAAATTATGCATATCTAGCAGTATGACGGACATGTCGCTGGGTTCATGCAAGTTTTGCTCGATTGCGGCTTTGAGCTGTGTTTTAAAATAATGAGCATCGGCCAAAGGGGTGAGTGCATCGAATAAACGATGATCCCGATAAATGCGTTCTCGTTTTTGCATGTGTTTAGAAATTGCCTGTTCTTCTTGATGCCAAAAATAAATCCCGATGGTAAATAGATACAGTCCAATTGGAAAAGGAATGGACTCAAGCCATGCATCCCACATGATTTCTTTAGGCAGGCGAATAAACTCATCTAAGCTGTCCATCCACATGTGGAAAAAAATAAAACACAGTCCATAAAAGATATAGTTAGTTACACGGCCCAAAGGACGGCTTTTAATAATAAAGAAAATCCAAATACCAATAAAAACAGTTGCTCCCCCTTCACCTAAAATATCGACCCAGTTCCATTCAGCAAATGACTTGCTCTGCCCAAGTAAGATAAACAACCAAAGGGATAAGCTACAGGCAGTCGCTACACATAATAAAGGCCAGCGGTAGTAAGCAAAGTATTTAGGCATAGCATTTTTTGAAATGATTTATTTTCGCCCAAGCTAAACAGATTTAGATGACAGTTTGATGGCAATGGCTAGGGTCAAAATAGATCAGGGTATTTTTGATTTTTGAGAATAAAAATGCTGAAAAACCCTATCTTTGAGGTGAATATGTATCATTCTGTATGCTCAGTATTTTCTCTATACAGATCAAATTAGCTCATTTTTTGCTGAAAAAGGCCAAAAACAAATAAAAAGGACAGATCGTAAAAGGCACTGTCACATCATGTTCACATTCAATTTCTATTGTGCGTTCAAACCATGCCACTTTGGCTTGAGGGGAAGAACATAATGCAAAATAATCAGAGCCGTTTCATGAAACATAAGCGTGCGGGTTTTCAGCTCAGCACACTGGTCCTGTCAATGCTGAGCATGACGCATCTACATGCCGAAGATAACACGGTGGAATATGTACAGGTCATTGGTCAAGCTGCAAGTATGGATAAAGCACTCAAAGAACAAAAACGTGCCGACCAAATCAGCAGTGTGGTACATGCCGATGGCATTGGACAATTACCCGATGACAATGCCGCAGAAGCGTTGCAACGGATACCAGGTGTATCTACAGAGCGTGACCAAGGCGAAGGACGTTTTGTTTCCGTTCGTGGTTTAGGCGCTGACTTAAATGCAGTAACCATCAATGGTACTTTGGTTCCCGCGCCTGAAAGCGATCGCCGTGGCGTAGCATTGGATGTCTTACCTTCAGAGCTAGTACAGTCATTGGCTGTGGTGAAAACGCTGACACCAGACATGGATGCCAACTCATTAGGTGGTACGGTGCAGGTTGAAAGTTTATCGGCTTTTGACCATGACGGTTTGTTTTATACGGGAACGATTGAAGGTGGTTATGATGAAAAACGGGAAAAATATAGCCCTAAAGCATCTGGTGCTATCAGTAATCGTTTCAGTGTTGGTGAGGGGCAAGACAACCTTGGGGTGGCACTGGCACTGAGTTATCAAAACCGAAAATTTGGCTCGGACAATGTTGAAACGGGTGGGGCTTGGGATGGTGACGCACTTGAAGAAACCGCAATGCGTCAATATGACATCGAGCGTGAGCGCATTGGTGCGGGTTTAAACTTTGATTACCGTCCGAATGACACAGGCGAATACTATTTAAGAACTTTATATAGTCGCTTTAAAGACACTGAATCACGTCAGGAAGTGGCGGCTGAATTTTCTGATCCACAACTTGCAGGCCAGCGTGGTGATGCAGAAGTGACTCGTTCACTGAAGAGCCGTGAAGAAACACAAGAAATACAGTCTTTTGTCCTCGGTGGTAAGCAAGGTTTTGGCACGTGGACGGTGGAAGGTCAGCTCGGTTATAGCGAAGCATCGGAGGAAAATCCAGGGGGAATTTCGGGGGCAAAATACCAAGGTGATTTTAGTAATGTTGGATTTAATAGTACGCAAAAACCTGTAATTACGGCAGACCAAGATTTTTATGATGCGGCCAACTATGAGTTAGATTCGGTGTCGTGGGAAAAATCTAAAACCACCGATAAAGAATACAACGGTAAATTAGACTTTTTGAAAGACTATATGCTGGGGAATTATGCTGCTGCATTGAAGTTCGGCGGAAAAATCAGTCAACGTGAAAAAACCAACAATACCGATGAATGGAAATATGAAGATCTCAGTACGTCAAGTTCAGATTTCAATTCAAACAGCCATTATGAACTGGGTCAGTTTGGTCCAACCATTAATAAAAACGCTATTAAAGATAAAATCAGTGGATTAAATCCAAATGATTATGTGGTTGCTGACGGTTCAATCATTAATGACTTTAAGTCGAATGAAGACATACAAGCGGCTTATGTCATGAATACCGTTGATTTGGATCAACTGCGTGTGATTGCAGGCTTACGTTATGAAAATACCAACTTTGAAGCACGTGGTTTTGAGTTCAACGATGATGTGATCACTGCGACTAAATATAAAAATGACTATGATCATTGGTTGCCAAGCCTACATTTACGTTATCAATTGGCCGATAACGCTTACCTCCGTGCCGCTTGGACCAATAGTGTGGTACGTCCAAACTTTGCGCAAAGTGCACCAAGTGTTTATATCGATGGCGATGAAGCTGAGTTTGGTAACCCAATGTTAAAGCCTTTAGAATCTTCTAACTTTGATTTGGGGGTGGAAAAGTATTTTGGCAAAGCCAGTATGGTGGGTTTCTACGCATTTTATAAAGATATCGATAACTTTATTTATAACACCAATATTGCAGGAACAGGGCAATGGGCTGACTTTGATGAAGCTATAACCTATAAAAATGGTAATGAAGCAAAACTGTACGGGATGGAGTTTGCCTACTCACAAAAGTTTGACCATCTAGGAGCACCATGGAACGGGTTCTTGTTGGGTTTAAATACCACCTTTAGTAAGTCAGAGGCGGATATTGATTCGATGAAAGATGGCGAACTTCTGAGCCGTCGTATTCATTTACCAAACCAGTCGGATGTGGTCGGTAATGCCATGATTGGTTGGGAAAATGAACGCTTTGGTGTACGACTTTCAGCAAATTATAAATCGAACTATTTGTATGCATTAGGTGATATCGACACGCCAGAAAAAGACATTTATACCGATGACCAAATCTTCCTTGATTTCAGTAGTCATGTGAATTTATCTAAAAACTTACAATTGACGTTTGATGTGCAAAACATCACCGATGAAACTTATTACAACTATGCAGGCTCTAAGGCTTATAACGCTCAATATGAAGAATATGGCCCAGCATACAAACTTGCACTGACCTACACCCATTTTTAAGTCGAATTAAATTTAGTTCTCAGGTTTGCTCAGCAAAAGCAGACCTGAGTTTCCTTGCCCAATTTTGAGTGTCTCTATGAAATTTTCATCTTTTAAATTGTCTGCTTTAAGCAGTTGCTTGCTGTTATTGAGCGCATGCAGTCAGCACAGCGTGCCCCAAGCTCCGCAAAATAGCCAGTCGTTAAGCTCGGCTGAAATACCAATAGATCAGCCTATGGCAGCGAAGTTGCAATTACGTGAAGTCGACATGAATGGGGCAAAAACTGAGGATGTGCAATGGTTAAGCTTGAGTGCATGGCCTGAAGTTGCCGCACTGTTGAGCAGTAAAAACAAAGGGCTACAAATCTTAGATGATCAACAAAATGTACTACATCAAATTCAAGGTCAGTTTGGGCGTTTTGATTATCGGATTGGTTCGGAGCGTTTATTGATTGCTGCGTCAAATTTGCAACAACAGCAAATTCAACTGATGAGCATGAACTTAAAAAATAAAGCATGGGACAAACCCAGCTTTATTCCAAAGCGTTCATTTAAGTCTGAAGATGTTTGCTTATATACCGATGCTCAAGGGCTGAGTTTTGCTTTTTTAGTAGGCGAAGAGGGGCTTGGTGAACAATGGTTGGTGGCTCAGCATGAGAAGGCTTTGAGTCAACCACAGTTGGTACGCCGTCTCAGTTTTCCACCTGCTAGTAGTGTATGCAAAGTGAATGATGCCACAGCAGAGCTGTTTATTAATGAAGCGAATGTTGGCGTTTGGGCATATCCAGCTCATTCCGAAGCAGACATGGTGCGTCAGGCGGTGGATCTCGTGCAACCCTTTGGTTCGATTCAAGGTTCACCTTCTGCAATTGCGATTGTAGATGATCATGTCGCTGTACTCGATGCGGAAAAACCTTTGCTTTATCGTTATCAAAAGCAAGATAAGCAATGGAAAGCACAGCCGCCTTTACAACTAGATACGGTGAAAGAGGCAGAGACTTTGAGTGTTCAAGGTAATTTAACTGATAAATCCTTGCTGATTTTAGATGATAAAACCGTGAAAGTGACAGATGTGGAATGGAAAACGCAGACCCAGACCAAAGCCCAAAATATCATCACTATTCCAGCAGAAGTGCAGACGGAGGGCGTGCCAAGTACAGGTGATGCGGCTGATGATCCTGCAATTTGGCATAACGCTGCACAGCCGAGTCAGTCCCGTATTTTAGCGACAGATAAACAAGGTGGTCTACAGGTTAACGACTTACAGGGCAAAACTGTGCAGTACTTGCCAGTAGGGCGATTGAATAATGTTGATGTACGCCACGGTTTTAAATGGGGCAATCAAACGGTCGATTTGGCTGTGGCATCGAACCGAGATCATAACAGCCTGCATCTCTTTGCGATTCAACCCAAAACGGGCAAGGTTTCTGTGCTCGGCGAGCTAGCAACTACATTGGATGATATTTATGGCATTTGTATGTACCGCGATGCTCAAGGGGAAATCTATGCCATTCCTAACGATAAAAACGGGACTTTCGTTCAATACCATATTACGGCTGCACAGCAAAAATTACGGACTGAAGAAGTACAACGTTTTTCAGTTCAAACCCAACCTGAAGGCTGTGTCGTAGACGATGCCACAGGGCGTATTTTCTTGGGTGAAGAAGATGTCGCGGTGTGGGTAAAAGATCTCAACCCAAAATCTCAGCTTCCTATGCAGCAGGTGATTGGCGTAGGAGAGGTGATGCATGATGACATTGAGGGAATGGGACTTTATCACGGCAGAAACCAAAGTTATTTGGTGGTTTCAAGCCAAGGCAATGACAGCTTTGTGGTGCTTGATGCCGCAGCACCTTATACGGTTCGTGGCGCGTTTCGTGTAGGCATCAATATCGACAAAGGCATTGACGCTGTGTCTGAAACAGATGGACTAGATGTGAGTTCCCTAAATTTTGGTGGCAAATGGAAGCAAGGCATGTTGGTGGTGCAAGATGGACGTAAACGTATGCCTGAAACCAATCAGAACTTTAAATATGTGCCGTGGGAAAAAATCGCTCAAGCCCTGCATTTGGACTAAATAGCGCTTTAGTACCTGAGTGAGTACATGGGCTGCTAAAGAATCACAGCCCATTTTAAAAATATATATGTACTGCACCATGCAGTAAAAAAATTGGAGTGCGTTATGCAAGCAACAATGGATCAAATGTCGGTTTGGATGTTGATTAGCCATGCCAGTGTGTTGGTGAAAGTAGTGATGTTGATTTTGGTTTTATCCTCAGTAGTAAGTTGGTATTTAATCGTGCGTCACGGTATGTTACTTCGTGGACAAGAGCAGCTTTGGAACCGCTTTTTAAAGAATTTTAGACAGCAAAAAGATCTCAATCTTTTACAGCAAGACTACCAACAGCCTGAACAACAAAAAGGAGTTGTCAGCATTTTTCAACATGGGGTGGATGAATACCATCAATTGATCAAAGATGAGCAACTCACCACAAGTGATGTGATTGATGGGGTAGAACGTCGTTTACTCAGTAGTATTAGTGAAGAAGAAGAAAAGCTTCAGCAGAATCTAACCTTTCTTGCAACAGTCGGTTCAGTCAGCCCTTATATAGGCTTATTCGGAACGGTCTGGGGCATTATGAATGCGTTTATTGGATTGTCTGCCGTTGAACAGGCAACCCTCAATACAGTTGCACCAGGGATTGCAGAAGCGCTGATTGCGACAGCTATTGGTTTATTTGCCGCTATTCCTGCGGTCGTGGCGTATAACCGCTTTTCGGCACGTGCTGACAAGCTTTCCAGTCGTTATTACGGTTTTGCCAATGAGTTGCAAACGCGTATTTATCGTTTGTTGGGGCACACTGAGCGCACTTCGCGTTAAGGAGCAAGAACCATGATTAAGCGTCCTCAAAAATTAAAACCCAATGCTGAAATGAATGTGGTTCCTTATATTGATGTCATGTTGGTGTTGTTGGTAATTTTTATGGTGACTGCACCAATGTTGACGCAAGGCATTCAAATTGATTTGCCTAAAGTGGATGCCAATGTCATGCCCGCGTCACAACAGCAGCGTATTGTAACCTTATCTATTCAAGCCAATGGCCAGTATTACTGGAATATTGGATCAGAAGTGAATACCGAGAAAGTTATGGATCAGGCCATTGATTTAGCCACTATGCAACAAAAGCTCGTTCCGATTATTCAAAAAGATAAAAGCTTACAGTTTTATGTACGTGCCGATCAGGATGCTGATTATCAACTGGTTGCACAGGCCATAGCATCCTTGCAAAAAAGTGGGGTAACGAACTTGGGGTTAGTGACAGAGGAACCACAATCATGATGACAACTGTTTCCAAAATTAGGTTTCGTGATCAAGGCCTAGCACTTTCGGTCACGGCTGGATTGCATATTGCGCTAATTGCATGGTTATGTACGGTTGAGATGCATGAAACATTGGCGGAACCCAAGCCGAAAACCATTCAATTACAATTTGTGCAAATACCTCCTCCAGCCAAACAACAACCTGAACCTAAAAAGCCTGAGCCGATAGTCGAAGAAAAACCCTTACATGAGCCTGTCAAGAAACAGCTTGAGAAACCTACTGAAGTCCAACCGAAAACCACCAAGAAGTTTGTAGAGTCACAGAGCAACAAAATTGTACCTACAGCGTCTAAACCGACACAGCAAGTCGTGACGGAAAAGCAAACGGCAGTAGCGGAATCTCAGAAAACAGTAGATACGCAGTCTCAAGCGGATATACCAACTCAGACGAAGACCCAGAAATCAGTAGAAACTAAAGCACAAACTCATCCTGAATCATTTGATGTTAAAAATTATCAACCTGTTACAAAAATAGCACCAGCTTATCCTGAACAAGCTTTGGATCGTAAGCTGGAGGGGGATTGTACGGTGGTGTATAGCGTGAACGAAAAAGGACGGGTAGAAAATCCAAAGGCACAAGGCGACTGCCATCCGATGTTTGTACGACCTTCGATTCAGGCTGCTCTCACTTTTAAATATCAGCCTCGTCTCGTCGATGGCAAACCGACCAGTGTGTCGAATGTTAAAAATACCTTCCAATATCGTATTGAAAGTTAATCTTATTCCGTGGGTGCCATAAATTCTCTTTTAAGCTCTTTTTATTTCTATATTTTTCAATTGCCCGTACTCTTCTTGCCGATAATATTTAGTAGTAAATTCAATATACTATACGATTAAATGGTTGTTACTGCTCAAAAAAAACAGTAAAAATATCATAGAAGCTATCTTATGGAGGCTATGTACGGGTGCGACATGGCATGATATTCCTCAAGAGCTCTGTCCTTTGCAAACTGCTTACAATCGATTTCATCACAGGCAAGTTAAGATACTTTTTTAACTGTCATGATTCTGAGCAGATCCAAGAATACACGGAATTGGGTATTTTAGGTGTTGGTCGAATCTACAGAAATAATTCTAGTGAAGTAGAAAAAATGGTTAATGCTGTGCGCTATTTAGTACGGCCTGAAAAAGATGCGCAACATCTGCGTGTGAAATGCAAAGCCAAGATGCGTACATTTCAATGAGTTGAAAATAATCTCAGATATACATTATCTAGATGAAAACGAGGTTTTAAATACTTTGCAAGGCTTGCCAATCGGTGAGCCTTTGTCATTTCTAGAGGTATATATTATGAGTTTAAATTGTCCTTATTGTTTTTCGGATCAGGTTATTCAAGTGGTTAATCAGCAGGTGAGTGGATCTGATTCTACAGGTCTAGCCGCATCTGCATCGTTCGCAACTATCGGTGCAACCATTTCAAAGGGTTTACCTTTGCCTGTATCACCACTGCTTGGCGGGCTTGCAGGTGCAGTCATTGGTGGCCTATTCAGTAGTGTGTTTGATGAGCCTAAAAAGCCGATCACGCTGACCTATTATCACTGCAATCACTGTCAGCAGAATTTTCGTTGAATTAGCATAGGAGATAAGAACGATGGCACATCAAATCGAACAAATCGCCTATGTTGGCGAAACCCCTTGGCATGGTCTCGGTAATCAGCTGAGTCCGAATCAACCACTGGAAGTCTGGGCACAGCAAGCTGGAATGGATTGGCGGATTGAATCCTCGAATGTCAGCTATATGGCACAGAATGAACGTGGTCAGAGCATCATCATGCCTTTTGAAGAGCAGCGAGTGTTGTATCGCTCAGATACCCATGCACCTTTATCTGTAGTCAGTCAGCGTTATCAGGAAGTTCAGCCTAAAGAGATTCTGGAGTTCTACCGAGATCTGACAGAGCAATCTGGCTTTGAGTTAGAAACCGCAGGGGTTTTGAAAGGTGGGAAGAAGTTCTGGGCTTTGGCACGTACCGGGCAAAGTACCGCATTAAAGTCTAAGGATGTCAGTAATGGTTATATCTTGCTGGCTACTGCATGTGATGGCACGTTGGCAACGACAGCACAGTTCACCAGTATCCGAGTGGTCTGTAACAACACTTTAGCCATTGCTCTACGTGGGCAGAGCAGTAGTGCAGGTGTTGTAAAAGTGCCACATAGCACCAAGTTTGATGCAGAGAAAGTGAAACAGCAATTGGGTATTTCAGTGCGTGCCTGGGATGAGCACATGTATGAGATGAAACAGCTAACACAGCGTAAGGTGAGTCAGCAAGAAGCTAAGGCTTACTTTGATGCCGTGTTTAATAATAGCACCATATCAATTTCTGATCCTGAAGAAAACATCATTCAGTTCTACCGCAATGTCGCGCAGCAGGCTCAGGAGAAAAAGCCTGAACCGAATGGTCGTGCCATGAATAAAGCTTTAGAGATGTTTAATGGTCAAGGTCGTGGTGCTGAATTGTCATCCGCCAAAGATACGGCTTATGGCTTACTGTGTTCGATCACGGAATTTGTGGATCATGAACGACGTGCCATGAGTACAGATCACCGTCTTGATTCAGCTTGGTTTGGTGCAGGCGCAGGTCTTAAGCAACGTGGACTGGAACAGGCTTTATCTTTGATAGCCTAAGCTCATGTAATCCATCCAACCTTAACCCCGCAAGTCTCAACAATCGCTGAGTACAGCACACACGTAACTCTCTCTACTTACTACTCACAATCAACAATCTGAATCAGCATGCATATCGCCATACCCGACCTCGTGTCGGGTATGGCTTTTTTATGCGTTTCTTTTTTACAAAAACTGAAAATTATAAGGATAGAACCATGAATCAAATCGCACCGATTTCAAATCAGACTGTACAGGCAGGTGTGCAAACGGCATTAAATCCATTAACTACACCTAAACGAGCTAGTTCTGCAAAACGCTTAGTCAATACCAAAGATATGGCGTATCAAGATTGGCTTGAAGTCCGTAAACAAGGCATTGGCAGCAGTGATGCAGCAACAGCATGTGGCTTAAATCCGTACATGTCCATGTTAGAGCTTTGGCTGATCAAAACAGGTCGTCAGACTCAATCTATTGAAGATGAAAGCTCAGGTGTAGCACCGCTGTATTGGGGCAAGCAGCTGGAACCTTTGGTGGCAGAGTTCTATAGCATGCACACTCATAACAAGGTGCGACGGATCAATGCAGTACTTCAGCATCCTGATCCCGATAAACACTTTATGCTAGCCAATCTGGATTACAGCGTAGTCGGCAGCGATGAAGTCCAAATTTTGGAATGCAAAACAGCAGGTGAGCATGGAGCAAAATTGTGGCGTGATGGTGTGCCTTTATATGTGCTTTGTCAGGTACAACATCAACTGGCGGTGACTGGTAAACAGGCAGCGCATGTTTGTGTCTTGATCTGTGGGCATGAAACCAAGATCTTCAAAGTGACACGATCAGAATCGGTGATTGAACATATTGTTCAAGCAGAACGATATTTCTGGGAATGCGTGGAAAAGGATACACCACCATCCGTGGATGCAAGTGAATCCGCAGCTAAAGCGATTCAACAACTTTATCCAGCGCATGTACCTTTAACCGTAGAGGATCTCTCGCAAAATGAAAATGCCAATTTGATGTTCGACCAGCTCATCAAAATGAAGGAAGAGATTCAGCATAAGCAGGAACGCTTTGACCAGCTTAAACATGAAATTCAAATGATGATGCAAGACAAGGAAAGGGCGGTCTTTGCTCATGGCTCAGTAGTCTGGAAGAAAGCCAAGGACTCTATCAGCCTCAATACCAAAGCATTGCTTCAGCACCAGCCTGAACTCATCGAGCTTTATCCACTTCAAAAGCAAGGCAGTCGTCGATTTAACATCTATACCGACTAAGCCCTATCTACAGCACCAAATCAAAAATTCACAAAAATCGCTCCCCGCTCTCTACCCTTCGGTAGAGAGCAAATCGGTCGCGATCTCTGTAGCACTTTATCTGGCTCTACATTCTTTGGGTAACTTATTTGGTCCTTGTTCCGACCTACATACATAGACCCAAATTTGTAAGGTAATACATTAAGGAATATCAACATGATTAAAGGTTTAGCAATTACTCCACCAATCCTGGGGCGTATCTGAACCGTACCGGGTTTGTCGGAGACCACTTTTCTTGAGAGAATGTCCCGATGAAAAAAGTAAAATACACCCCTGAAATCAGAGATAGAGCGGTTCAATTATTGATTGAATCTGAAAAAGATTATCC
>NZ_VOZT01000057.1:0-19427 GCF_013419625.1 Acinetobacter sp. YH12070
GTAAGACAGATCTTGGAATAAGAGAATGGGAGTGCATGAGCTGTGGTACAGCTCATGATCGAGATATAAACTCAGCTCTAAACATTCTTGCGCTTGGGCATAAGCGTCTAGCTGTAGGAATCACCCTCTTTTAAGGGGGGGAGGATGTCAAAAATCATAGCGAGGATTTTTGTTGGCTTTTTTTAAAGTGTAATTCATGTCTTTTTAATTTTAAATCATGTGGTAGGGCGTGGATATGGGCCAATTGACTGAATAACAGCATTTTGTTACCAAGTTCATAAGGTTTATGCAGACTGTGTGCGTAATATAGAGTTACAACTAGTGAAAACGACATTCATCAGGCTCAACCTACGCGATTTTAAGCTCATGTTCAGGTTGGGGCATTATGAATAGATGAAGTCGGCTCAATTGCAGAATTAAAATTGAGTAATGTGAAGTATTACAGGGTAAAGAGGATAACGCGATGATCAAGCGAATTGCATTAAGTACTGTGCTTGCAGGCTTTTTATTGAATGTCGGTGTCCAAGCGTCTTCAGATTATAATATTGCCAAAGGCTTAGCACCTGCTGCCAAAGGCCAGTCGATTTCCACCTTGAAAGAATTTAAAGGTGATTTCCGAATTTTAGGTTCAAAAACCTACCAAACAGATGAACAAGCAAAATTTTCTCCGATCGATTATGCGGTCAGTTGGGGCTTATTTGCAGAGCCAGAAATTGCTCGTACGATTTCAGTCAATCAATATGACCGTTTCTTAAATTGGAAAATGGATCGCGTACCTGTACCGCAAAAGCAAGCCATGATGATGGTGTCGAATATGCACATCATTCCTGCAAACCCGCAAATTGCGAAACAAATTACTCAAGTGAAACGTGGAGATCTTGTGCGTTTAAAAGGGGATTTGGTTGAGGTGAAAGACAAAGATTTGGTTTGGACTTCATCTTTGACCCCAACAGATACGGGTGATGGGGCTTGTGAAGTTTTTCGTGTCAGTTCGATTCAGTGGATTGAAAAAGTCAAAGGCTAAATTTCGATTGCATCGAGATCGTATTTGAAATCGGTGTGCATTAGATTCAAGGTAAAATAATTTGATGATGAAAATGACGATAAAGAAAAAGTTTATTTTGAGTCTAATGATGGCGAGTAGTTTGGCGCTTGGTGGATGTACCAGTATGAGTTCAACTGTAGATGGGAAAACCCATGTATTTACTGAACAGCAAAGTTGTCCGACCTTGCTTGAGATGGATCGTGGACAGACTTTGGAAGTGCTGTTATATGGTCTTTGGCTGAGCAACCGAAACTTTTTAAAGTTGAAGAAGTGTTTCAGTCAGCTCAACAACAAGATGCTGCGGATACGACACCAGTACTAGGCGGAGGCGGTCAAAAAACTTATCGTTTTACCGCAACGACTGCGGGTGAAGAATTACTACATTTGAAGCATGCACGAGCTTGGGAAAAAACCGCGATGGCTGAATGGACTTGCAGAGTTCGAGTGTCCTGATGTGAACAGATGATGAACGATAAAAAAAGCCAGTATTTGTACTGGCTTTTTTATTGCAGACGAACTGATTTAGAACGTCTACCTAGGCATTATTTCGCGCTGAGCGCTTGACCGTCAAATTGAATACCTTCCCAACCATTTTGCATAAATTGGCGAATGTTTTGGTGGTCAGTTGCGTCTGGTGTTGCCAATACAGCAGCATAATGTTCAGCAAAAAGACTTAAGGTTTCAGCTTGGTATAGACCATTCAATTGGGCAAAAGAAAATACTTTGGCACTGCCTTGGTTTTCAGTTGCTGCATTGGCTTGTTTGCCATTGGTAAAAGCGGTTGCTGTGTGGTTATAACGCGCTTCAATAAATGCAATCACATCTGAAAATTTCGCAGTCCCTGCTTGAAGTTGATCTAATAATTCCTGAGCCATAATGTCCTCTTTCAATAAAAAATACCGCAAAGTGTTGCAGACTATAGCAAGCTTTGGCCCAAACATTTAACACTATTTGCGTAAATTAAATGCGTGTATATTGAAGGGCGACCTTAGGCAGTCTGTTGCCTAAATTGTAGATACCAATGATGTTGAAGTAGGACAACTATGAACTGGCTTTTGGTCGCATGTGGCGGCGCAATTGGGGCAACACTTCGCTATGCGGCAGGACTGTTATTGGCTAAGCCAACCGTGCTCTTTCCATGGGCAACATGGTGGGTGAATATTTTAGGTTGCTTTTGTGCAGGTGTGTTTTTTGCATTTAGCCAAAAATATCCCGTTCTACAAAATGAAGCACGCTTATTACTTATGGTCGGGATCTTAGGCGGCTTTACCACCTTTTCGAGTTTCGGCTTAGAAACCTTTCAACTGCTTAGACAAGGGCAAAGTGGGCTGGCATTTAGTTATGCCATTTCCAGTGTGGTGATTGGTGTCATCGTATTGGGGCTGGGATATTACTTATTTCAGTCGATTTTAAAAATAGATGTTTAAAACAACGCTTGAAAACCTCAAAATTTCAGACATAAAAAAAGAAGTTCAGGCTGGAGGAGGGGAACCCTGAACTTCTTCAATGCTTTAATTTTAAAAGCAAAAACTTAATCGAAACTGAACTTATTGTGAGCGTTTGAAACGCGCAAAGCGTTTATTAAAGTTCGCAATACGTCCTTCATTATTCACTTGACGTTGTTCACCTGTATAAAAAGGATGTGATGCACTTGAGATATCGAGCGTCACATATGGATAAGTTTTGCCTTCAAACTCTTTGGTTTGATTGGTGCTTAAGGTACTGCCAATCACAAAAAAGGCATTGGCATTGGTGTCATGAAAGAGCACTTCACGGTATTCGGGATGGATGTTGGCACGCATTCTTCTGTTCCTTAAATTTATTGATTAAAGAAATGTTATAACATAACAATTAAAAATGCAAATATTGCCCGAAATTCATCAGGCAATCAGCGCTTTACGCTCCCTTAAGCGCTAGGTGGGACCAACTCATCAAAAAGATCATTGAGATTGTCATTCACTTTCAAATGAATCAAATTCCAATAATGTCCTGAAACAGTCCGGTTCACCATCAAGGTATCCGGTGACGGTTTAAACACATCCCAGTATTTAAGAGATGGCTTAATTAATTCTACCCCGTCATGGTGCGCTGAATTTTCAGCAAAGTCATATTGTGTGGTCAGCGGACGCATCAGTACTTCCAGCCATTGTTCATACAAGTCCGCAGGGAATTTACCGAGTTCATTGAGGGAATGTAGGGCATCGAGTTGCTGTTCCATCAGTGGAATATCGTGCTTGCGTGCAGCATTAATCAATTGCTTAAAGTGCGACACGATTTCAGGAGACAGGGTTTTCACACCGCCGTAGTCATACACGATGACGGAACCATCTTCACGAAAGGCGAAGTTGCCCGGATGTGGGTCACAGTGGAAACGTTTAAGGAAGAAAATTTCACGGCCAATGGCACGGAATAAGCGTCTTCCCAAGGCATTTCGGGTTTCTTGTGACCACGTACTGGCAGTTTCTATACTGTCGCCAAGCTCTAGACTTAGAGTCAGAATATGACGTGAAGAATAATCTTTATAGACCTGTGGAATGATGATTTTGTCATCCAGCGCACTATGAAACGCACGGGCCACATCTAAGTTTTGTGCTTCAATTTCATAGTTCAGTTCATTGTCTAAACTGTCCTGAATTTCACGAAATAGCTTGTCTTGTAACTTCCGATCAATTTTCAATACGCCCATCAGACGAAGTGCAAGCCGAACTTGTTTTAAGTCACTTTCACAGGCTTCTTCGACACCCGGATATTGCACTTTCACCACAACCTGCTGACCATTAGGTAACACGGCTTTATGCACCTGCCCAATGGATGCAGCGGCAAAAGGTTGTTCTTCAAAACTTTTAAAAATCTGCGCGAGAGGTTTGCCGAGTTCTTGTTCTACTTGAGCCTTAATTTCAGCAAAGTGCATGGCTGGCGCTTGGCGTTGTAATTTACTGATGGCCTTTGCGACTTCAGGTGGAAAAATGTCTTTGTACTGCGAGGCAATTTGTCCGACTTTCATCACCGCACCCTTCATTTCACCCAAAGTGTCTGCAATTTGCAGACCGATGTCCTGAAAAAGTTTACTGCGAGATGCATTTTTCTGTTCTTCATCGGCAGTGATATTGCGGATGGAATTGGAAACGGTTTTAGTAGCAATGCTTGCCGTCATACTGGCAAGTTTCATAAAGCGACGACCCGGTGTGCTAGCCGTTTTTGCCATGTGATGTTCCTCAAGATCATCATTTATTATCTAATACCGATCATAGGCGACAAAACACAAACTGCCTACT
Organism: Acinetobacter sp. YH12070; assembly: GCF_013419625.1. NCBI lineage: Bacteria > Pseudomonadati > Pseudomonadota > Gammaproteobacteria > Moraxellales > Moraxellaceae > Acinetobacter > Acinetobacter sp. YH12070. Next base: position 4,321 of record NZ_VOZT01000057.1, read on the forward strand.
TTAAATTGTTAAGAGTTTATTTCCATTGATAAAATGATGGGCAAAAATGTAAATACTGAAAATAATTCAGGCAAATTTAAGCCACGTGCTGAATGGTTTAAAATATTGCGTCGCTAGAAGAGAACTGAACGATGAAAGTGTATCGCTATTTAACCGGTAAAGATGATGTCAATTTCTGTGCCCGTGTGACCAAAGCTTTAAATGAAGGCTATGAATTGTATGGCTCACCAACCATGAGTTTTAATGGGACAGATGTGATCGTCGGGCAAGCGATCGTGAAAGACGTAGAAGACGACAGCCAAGTGCCACAAGGTTTAAAAAATGCCATCGAGACACTTAATTAGTTGGTTTTGCTGCTTCGCTCGATTCAGTTTTTTCCAGTTCTAAATGTGGACCGAGGTATTTACTGCATTGGTTATGGTGTAAATTTTCATTCAAGGTGATGAGGTTTTGCGTCACGATAAAATCCTGATCGTCCGCAGAGGCAAACTTTTGATTGGCCTTGATGAAGTCCTGATAGGTATAAGCCATGCCAGACTGCTGACAACTTAACTTTAAACGTGCGGTATATGAGTCCGCCTGTTGTTCATGATAAAAGCGAAAGGCTGTCCAAAGTGCTTGATTGATGTAATCAAATTCGGGTTGTGATTGGACTTTGATGGGTGCGTGATATAAAGGAAATTCATGTCGGTTGATTGTTTGTTCAGCCTGTAGTGACATGGAAAAGCTCAAGCTCAGACAGAGACTGATCGAGCGAAATACATGGGACATGTTTATTTTCCTCTTCTTCGTGCTTTTTATTTATGGTGTTGCTATGCAGTGAGTTAATTTGCATTAATCTTCTGCATAGCGTAGCCGTATTTTTAAGTAACTTTTTAGATGATATTTTAGGGCTTATCCCGCTTGTGCTAAACGTTTATTCATCATAAATAAACGTGTAAGTAGCAGTATACATGCGACAGTCAGACCCACAATTAGGCCAATCCAAACGCCTGCAGCACCAGTCGTGGTGAAGCGTGCAAGATAGATCCCGACAGGGAAGGCAATGATCCAATACGCGATCATAGTGATCCACATCGGCCCTTTAGTGTCTTGCATACCGCGTAAACACCCTGCGGCACTGACTTGCCATGCGTCCATCAACTGATAGGCAATCGCGAACAAGACCAAATACACGGCAAGCTGAGTTACATCATAGTCATTGGTATAAAGTGACACAATTTCATTACGTAAAAGCCAAAGCAACAGCATGGTAATCAGGGCAAATACCGTCCCTGTCAACATACCGACTTTCTGGACTTTTCGCATAGCTAGCCAGTTCTTTTCCCCATAATAGGTACCGACCCGAATGGTCAGCGCAATCGCTAGTGACATTGGAATCATAAACAATTGCGAGGTAATCGAAATGGCGACTTGATGCGCTGCAATGGTAACTTCGCCTAAGGGACTCAACACAATAGCGGCTGTACTAAAAATACTGACTTCAAAGAAAATAGCTAAGCCAATCGGAAAGCCGAGTTTTAAGATGCGTTTAATCCATTCACTGTTCATTTTTTCAAAAGCAGCGAAAGGTTGGGTTTTTTGATAGGCCGATCCTTTGAAAACGTACATCGCCAAAGCAAAGAACATTAACCATTGCAAAATCGCGGTGGCAAAACCACATCCAGCAGAACCCAATTCAGGGACTGGGCCTAAACCATACATAAAAATAAAGTTCAGTGGAATTAACACCAATAAGGCCAGCAGACTCAGCACCGTAACTGGTCGCGGATGCCCCAAAGCTTCTGAGTAGCCACGTAAAGCTGCGTACATGGTGACAGCAGGCATACCTAAACTAATGGCGTGTAAGAATAAACTGGCCTTCGGCAGCAATGCTTCAGGGACACCCAATAACGGTAGAAGCAGTGGCATGGCTTGTAAGACTAATGCAGCAATGATCCCTAAAAATAATGCGACCCATAACGACTGACGGGCAATGGTAGCAATTTTTTCAGGCGTGCGCGCACCATTGGCCTCGGCTACCAATGGGGTGGTTGCAATCATAATGCCGCTAAAAAGAAGCATGACCGGTATCCATAAACCGACCCCGACCGCAATGGCTGCCAGGTCATTGGCGGACATGTGTCCTGCCATGATGGTATCAATTAGACCAAATCCCGCTTGCGCAAACTGCGTAATCAATATCGGGATCATTAAATGAAACAGTTGTTTTAATTCATACTTGCTGCTTGTTACAGCCGTGACAGTAGACACAGAATGTACTCATTTCTTGTGAGGTGCTTAGGAATGAGGTCTTAGCGTTGGAAAGTGAGAAGCACACCAATAAAAATCACCACGCCACCCAATAAGCGTTGCCAGTTAATCGGGGTTTTTTCAGTGCCGAGCAAGCCAAAATGGTCAAATACCATCGACATTAAGATCTGTCCAAAAATAATCAGACCCGAAAGGGATAAAAAACCCAGTTTCGGCGCGGTATAAATACTGATACTGATGGCATAAACGCCCAAACAACCCCCCAGCCATAAATACCAAGGAATTTGAGCAAAGCTTGAAAAGTCTGGTTTTTCGGCCGATTGAAAAAACACCATAAAGGCGAGGACTATTGTACCAACCAAAAAAGAAAAAAGGGCAGCTTGAAGCGGTGAATATAAATATTCACGCAATTGGCTGTTGATCGCTGTTTGAATGGTCATGGCGATGCCAATACCCATCGCGAGCGGCAGTAAGTACAATAAATGGCTGCTTATTTTCATCTTGTTATCAGCAAATTCTTTTTTAATATGATCAGTCTACTGTATTCGATCAGAGTTTTCATAAGCACTCTGATGCAGTCATGTTAAAATACGCAGCATTCTTCAACGCATTTTGAGCATACTCCTTGGCTGAATTAAATCCTGCACTCGTTCCTTTGTCTTTATACATTCACATGCCGTGGTGTGTGCGTAAATGTCCATACTGTGACTTTAATTCGCATGCGGTGCCGAATGGTGAATTGTCTTTAGACTTAGAACAAGAATATTTACAGGCGTTGGTTGAGGACTTTAAAACACAAGTCGATTTTGTTCAGGGCCGCTTGATTCATAGTGTATTTATTGGCGGCGGTACGCCATCTTTGATTTCTGCCCAAGGCTATCAATGGTTATTTGCGCAGCTCAAAGCGTTGGTGCCGTTTGAAGAGGGCTGTGAAATCACCTTGGAAGCCAATCCGGGCACGGTTGAGCATGACCCTTTTGCCGGTTATTTAGAGACAGGGATCAATCGTTTATCCATCGGTGTGCAGAGTTTTAATACCGAGCAACTGAAAAAACTGGGTCGGATTCACTCGAATGACGATGCCATTACTGCCATTCAGCATGCACGGGAAGCAGGTTTTGAACGGGTGAATGTCGATTTGATGCATGGCCTGCCTGAACAAACCATTGAGCAAGCGCTTTTGGATTTGAAATTGGCTGTGGAAAATGGCGCAACGCATGTGTCGTGGTATCAGTTGACGATTGAGCCGAATACGGTCTTTTTCCGCACCCAGCCGATTCTGCCTGTCGATGATGTGCTTGAAGAGATTCAAGCACAGGGCGAAGCCTATTTAACAGCACAAGGCTTTATCAATTATGAAGTGTCGGCATGGCGTAAAGAAAAGCCGTCTGCACATAATTTAAATTACTGGCAGTTTGGCGATTATTTGGCGATTGGTGCAGGCGCACATGGCAAAGTGACCCAGCCTGATGGGGTGTATCGTTTCCAAAAAACCCGCCTGCCAAAAGACTATTTAGCCAAAGTCCCAGCGGAGAATCTTCAGTTTAAACGCATTGAGTCAGAAGATATGCCTTTTGAATTTATGATGAATGCTTTACGGCTAAATCATGGTGTAGATGCAAGTTTGTATACGCAGAGAACGGGTGAGAGTTTAGCGCCAATCTCTGAATTATTGGCTTCATTACGTCAGCGTCAATTGATGGTGAATGATCCTGCGCGTTTGTCTTGTACTGAACAGGGGCATATCTTTTTAAACTCAGTGTTGGAAGAGTTTTTGTAATGAATGCTATTGAAAAATTGTTTTTTTAATTTAAAAAGCACGTAAATTTTTATATTTCTAATGTAGTTTGCGTCCAATTTGTAAAATTAGACCTGTAATAATCCAATACATATTACAAGAAGGACTATCCTAAAAATGAAATATATTTTAAGTGCTGCAGTATTCAGTTTAGCTTTGATTGGTTGTGCAGATAAAAAGGCTACAGTAGAAAACACGGTATCAACTGAACCAGCGTCAGCAACTACTCCGTCGAATGACATTGCTATTGCTCAGGACGAGCAAGTTATTCATTTTACTGGGCCGCAAGATCTGACGATTGAGCTAAAAACCAAAGATAATTTTGAAACCGCACAATTGACTGATAATTCTGATCGGGTTTATGAGTTGAAACGAGCGGTTTCAGGAAGTGGTGTACGACTTGCCAACGACCAAGGTGTTTCAATTCACTTTAAGAACTTTAATGGTGTGAATGAAGGCACTGTTGAGTTGGTAAAAGATAAACCCATAGAGATTAAAGAATTTATTGCTGATAAAGCAAAGTAAATTAGGACTTACGCATTGACGGATTCAAAAAAGTATTAAAATACTTTATAAAGTATCTGTGATCAGACGAATTAAACATGCTTCTACAGCAACTTGTACTCTACCCATTTATATGGGCTTTCTCATGACAGAACCGAACTCTATTAGCTGCACACAACTTGCCGAGACTTATAACATCTCGCATGATAGTGTAAATCGCTTTCTAGAGCGTGAAGACTACACACCTCACGACCTATATCAAGAAGCAATTCAACATATTGATAATAATAAACTTATAGTCAGTATTGATGATACTGTTTTAGATAAACCGTATAGTCAGCATATGGACTTAGTTAGCTATTTTTGGTCAGGCAAACACCACCGTTCCGTCAAGGGTATTAATCTCATTACCTTGTATGCGACAGATCAAAATGGTCAAAATATTCCAATTAATTTCCGAATTTATGACAAATCTGAAAGTAAAACCAAGAATGATTACTTTATGGATATGTTAAGTGAAGTACTCAGTTGGGGTGCAAAGATTCAATTTATTACAGGTGATAGTTGGTATTCATCGACTGGAAATCTAAAAACCATAAGAAAATATGGTATTCGATTTATGTTTGGTATCGACTGTAACCGTAAGGTTTCCCCAGAAAAAGGACAATGGTTTCAACTGCGTTTATTGCCAGATTTCCATCAGGGTCAAGTGGTTTGGCTCAAAGATTTTGGCTTTGTACAATTATTTAAGACTCAGTTAAAAGAACAGCAGAGGTTTTATATTGTGCATCAAGATGAAGATGATTTATTGTCCTTTGAGGGTTTTCATGAATTACATTCAAGTCATTGGAAAATAGAGTAATATCACCGGGTGATTAAACAAGTTTGTCATATTGAAAAGTTTCAAGTGAGACGATCTAAACTGATTTTGAATCATATTTTTTCAGCCTTAATGGCCTACGTCGAGATACAAAAGAACCAGTTTGAGCGGATCTTTGAAAATGTATATCGTTGGCAGAAGAAATTATTTAGACCAATCATCAAAGACTTCATTGATGACTTTATTCTCGATAAAAATCATCTGCTACCACAGAGAATCTATAAATAATACTGCGTAAGTCCTATAAATATTAAAAAAGACCGCATGAGCGGTCTTTTTTTAATTTAGCTTAACGATGTTTCGGTGGCATTGGCGGTAATTTATGCTGCGAAACAGGTTTGTGTTGATTGCCTTTAAAAGCTACTGCCTTATGATTTTGTTTGGCAAATTTTGCATGAGCTTGTTGATGCTCTTTTTTCACCATTTGCGGCCCAGCAGGTTTGTGATGTGTTGCTTTAGGCGGTACAGGTTTTTTATCGAAGTGTGCAGCAGGTAGCGGATTTTTATGATCGAATGCAGGCGCTGCCATTGCAGACATTGTCGCAGTTGTTGCAATCAGACCAATCATCAATGAAGACATCAATTTTTTCATGGTTACGCTCTCTATGAATCAATGAAGTCATCATAGGGGGAGGCTATGGAGAAGATATGAAGTTGTATGAGATACAAATGTAAAGCTAAAATTATGGAGTAAAATTTATTTTAAGTATTTAATATTTATTAAATAAAATTATATTTTGGCGATAAAGTATTCTATTTTGGTTGAAAAATACAACAATATTTCTCCATATAAAGTCCATCGTTATACATTGTTGTTACCTCATGAAGAAATTAAGAATGCTATTCGTTATCCCGATGGATCAAACTTAAAAGAGTAGATATAAAAAAAGACCACCGAAGCGGTCTTTTTATCTTTCAGCGATTGAAAAACTTAGTAATCGAAACTGAAATGTTCAGGAGCCAAAGAAGTCATGGTCTTCGATGGGTTAACCATTGCTTCAGCGTGACCTTGTGAGCGTGGTAATAGACGTTCAAAGTAGAAGTCAGCCACTTTGATTTTTGCTTTATAGAACTCAGGAACTTCTGCACCATTGCCTTCTGCTAATTTTTCAGAAGCTACGGCAGCTTGTTTTGCCCAGAAATAAGCCATCATCACGTAGCCAGAGAACATTAAGAAATCGACAGAAGCAGAAGATACGATGTCACGGTCTTTACGTGCTGCAAGCATGATACGAACCGTTAATGCATTCCACTGTGCGCAAAGCTTCGTTAAGTCCCACGCAAAACGACGCATGTATTTGTTACGTGCATGTTGACCACAGAACTTCAAGATTTCAGCTGTGTAGTCACGAATCACTTTACCTTTAGAGGTCAACAGAACTTTACGACCAATCAAGTCTAGTGCTTGAACGCCTGTTGTGCCTTCGTAGAGAGTAGAGATACGTGAGTCACGAACAATTTGTTCCATGCCCCATTCTTTAATATAACCATGACCGCCGTATACTTGCATACCATGGTTTGCAGCTTCATAACCCATTTCGGTTAGGAAACCTTTGAGAATCGGTGTGTAGAAGCCTAAGTGGTCATCATGTGCTTCAAACGCTGCTGTATCACCGCGGGTTAAAGCATCAGTCATTTTGTCCGCAATTTGAGCTGCATAGTAAATCATTGAACGGCCGCCTTCAGCGATCGCTTTTTGAGTTAAAAGCATACGACGTACGTCTGCATGGTGAATAATCGCATCGGCTACCTTTTCAGGATCTTTTTTACCTGAAAGTGCGCGCATAGACATACGTTCTTTGGCATATGGAAGAGCGCCTTGGAATGCCAATTCAGCATGTGCAATGCCTTGGATCGCTGTACCAATACGTGCAGTGTTCATAAAGGTGAACATTGCGTGTAGGCCTTTGTGTTTTTCACCGATTAAGTAACCAATCGCATTGTCAAAGTTCAACACAGCTGTTGCTGAAGCGCGGATCCCCATTTTGTGTTCAATTGAACCACAAGTTACAGGGTTACGTTCACCCACTGAACCGTCTGCATTAACAAGGAATTTTGGAACGATGAACAATGAAATGCCTTTGGTGCCGGCAGGTGCATCTGGAAGACGAGCAAGTACGATATGTACGATGTTGTCGGTTAAATCATGCTCACCCGCAGAGATGAAGATTTTTGTACCAGAAATCGCATAGCTGCCGTCAGCTTGAGGTTCTGCTTTTGATTTTACCTGACCTAAGTCGGTACCACATTGTGGTTCAGTTAAGCACATGGTGCCTGACCAAGTTCCTGCAACGAGGTTCGGTAAATATTGGTTTTTCTGCTCTTCTGAACCAAATTGAAGAATAGTGTTGATACAGCCCACGCTGAGGCCTGGATACATTTGGAATGACCAGTTCGCTGTACCCATCATTTCAGATTTGATGAGATTCAACGACTGTGGTAAGTTTTGACCGCCAAATTCTTCAGGGAAAGACAGACCTTGCCAGCCACCTTGTACAAATTGGTCATAGGCTTCTTTAAAGCCTTTTGGTGTTTTCACATCGCCATTTTCAAAATGACAGCCTTCTTCATCACCCGTTTGGTTCAAAGGCGAAAGGATGTTTTCACAAAAATCCGCTGCACCTTCTAAAATCATGTCGACAGTGTCTGCATCAGCAGCTTCACCATTAGACAAAGTTTTGTAATGTGCTGGGTAATCGAGCACTTCATTCATTAAGAAACGAATATCGTGTAAAGGCGCTTTATATGCAGGCATAGTCTTAATCCTAATATCTAAATTTTTTTGGATTATCTGTATTGATGATTTGATTATTCATAATTTCATCTAAAAAACATTGATGAATACGCCCTTAAAAAATGTCAGAAAGGCGAATTGTAATATTTAACCAACATGTGAAAAATAAACTTCTGATAGACTTGATGTTGATCTTTTGATCATTTTTTTCTTTTAATAAATCATAAAGAACTTAGGTCTTTCGTACAATTATGCGATTAAAATATATAACACTTTGTTTACTGGGTTTGAGTATTACTGGGTGTGCTCAACATGTCATAAAAACCAATTCAACGGATCAGTCTCTCGGGCAACAAGCCACTCAAGGCTTAAACGCAATGTTTGAAAATGCCAGTTATGACATGAAAGGGCAATTTTCAATTCAGACAGATCTTCAGTTCGATGAAAAAAAGCCTGAAACCAAGTCAAAGCCTGCGATAAGCACACAGCCAGAGCTGGATCCTAAACTTAAAAAACAACTGGATCAGTTGATTAAAACCCAAAATATTCCGTTTAGCCAAAAAGAAAAGAAACAGCTCTATCAAGCCATTGCCAATGAATCGATCCCACCATCAGCGCGCTATAGCGATGAAGAGGATGGCGTTTCTTCGCAATCTAAAATTGCTCAATCACTGCTGAATGTATTGAATGATTTACAGTTTAGCTATAGCGGTTCAGTACATTTTAGAGAAAAACTTGCTGCCTTAACCTTGCAATTGAGTTATCAAAAACCGACCTTGCAGGTGAATGCACAGTTGCCGATGATCATTGATTTTAATCAACATAAATTTTATACCAACTACTTTGCGTTCATGCCGTTTATGGTGAATCGCGAAAGCCAAAGCAGCTTGGCTTATGTGGATTTTTCAAAACATAAAGAGACGATTGCTCAGTACGATTTGAAAAAATTTGCTGACTATTTAAAACAGATGAATGCTTTGCCCTATGTCTTGGCAGAGCCGAATCAAGTGCAAAATATTGCTTTAACACGTGATGAAAAAAATGCAGGGCTGACTAAAAAAATCCGCTATGTGGGTGATCTCGATGCGCTTTACACCCAGCTTGAACTTTTTGATTTTGTGAACGCCAACTATTACACCACGCAAATCAAAGGTCAGCGTAATAGTGACGTCGAGCAAGATGAATCTGTGGACGCTGCTGTGCATCACAGTGCTTCCGAAGAGGCGATGGCTGCGGCTGAAGCGGCGGGAGGGACTGCAGTAGCGGCAGCAGCTGAGGATGAAGACTATGATGCGGCTTATGCATCTGTTGAACGTGTGAATGAGCTGCTCAATGCGAAAATGCATGGCCTGATGTATCACCAACACGAAACTGAAGAAGAACAAACGTCTTCTGCAGCTGAATCTGCTGAATACGCGATCGATACTGCAAGTGCATATGCGGAGGCGACCGCGGCTGATGACGAAGAAACCTATAGTTCGGATACTGAAGTAACCGAAGCTTATGCGGTTTCCGAAGAAGATGATGAAACAGCGAATTTATCTGAAGAAGTCTGTCAGGCCTTGATGAACACCAAACAGGTGCCGATTGGTAAAGTCACACTGTGTCAGGATTATCAAGATGTTCGGGTGATACCGCTGCAAACAGATTCTGTACCATCGGCTTCTGCTGCGGACGCATCCAATACAGATTCAGAGATTTCGGATGCTGTTGAGCAGTTAAAACCAGTATTCCAGCAATATCAAAGTGAACAACTTATCGATGTAAAACAATTTCAGCAATTATGGCAAAAGCATCAAGCTGAAATTGCGAAGGTGCTAAATGTACAGGATAAATCATCTTCGAATGTCGTGATGGATGTAGGCTTAGATCACAAAGGTCGTGTCCAAGTAATGGACTATCAATTGGCCTTTAATGAGCCACGTTTAGGTCAATTAAAGCTGAAAAGTAGCAACCAAATCTTGAATTATGGCAATGCGACTAAAATTGATCGTCAAGCCATGAAACAGGCAAAATCCATTGAGGAAGTCAGTAAAGATTCACTCTTTGAAAATATGTTGAAAGGCCTGCTTGCGCCAATCACGGGAAATGATCCTCTGCTTGCTGAAGCAGAAACTGCATCGGTCGATGATGTCCGTGCTGCAAATGAAGAAATCGAACTTCCTGAATATCTCAGTACTGTGGCTTTGCAAAGTTATAAGCGCCATCAATCTGAAGTGAAAGCCTATCAAGCGGCATTTGTCGTGGCATTTGCTAACTATCGTGCTCAGTATGTGCGTTATTACTCAGCCAATGATTTGAATGAAATTGCGGAAGTCTATGCGTATCGATTTGTTGATGGCTTAAAAGAACCAACAGGCAATGCGCTGAAACGTTTAAATCAATTACGTGATAAGCATGCTTTACATCGCTATCAAGACTTTGATGACTTAGGTTCTTCGGTCAATCATTATGTACAGTCGGGGATTGGTGAGTACAAAGCTCAGGTTGAGTGGAAACAATTGCAAAAAACCTATAAGACTGATCAGGCGATTTTTGCACATTTATATCAACAAAACTTTTTAGCCAGCTATGAACTGGAAGGAACTGAAAAAGCGCATTTGGTGAAAGCATCAAAAATCTATGCGCAAGCCTTTGCTGATGATATCAAAGGAAAATTATCAGAAGCGTCATTGCAAGGCCTAGCAGCAGAACACGAAGAGTTGTTCAGCCAATCGGCTTATTATGAGACCTATAAGGCGATACAAAAACACAAGAACTAAGTTGGATCAAAAAAAGAACCTCAATTGAGGTTCTTTTTTTAGGTGTTTCGACTGCTCAGAAAGTGAATTGAGCAAATCATTTTGAATTATAGAAAGTCTTTTAGATCAGGTTTGACGCCATTCCAAATGGAAAAAGATTCAATCGCTTGACCAACCAACATGCCAAAACCTTCTGAGGTTGGAACATGGCGTGCTTTGGCTTGATCCAAAAATGTCGACGGTTTGCCATAGGCCATTTCATAAGCATGTGTAAATTGTAAAGCTTCAGGCAAAATCAGTGCATCACCCGTTAAACTGGCCGATGTTGCGTTAATCACCAGATCAAATTGACCTGCTAAGTCGGCGAGGGCAATGGCTGCAAGTTCAGCATTGGGTACAGCAGTTTTTAAGTCAGCGACCAATTGTTCAGCACGCGCTAAAGTACGGTTGGCAATCACGATTTTTTTGGCCCCAGCTTGTACCAGTGGGTAAATCACGCCACGTGTCGCACCGCCTGCACCAATGATCAATATATCGCTCTGTTCTAGATTCCAATCTAAGGCACGGATGGCATCGACTAGGCCTTGTCCATCGGTATTATCGCCATGGAGTACGCCATCTTGCATCCAAAGTGTATTGACCGCACCTGCAATTTTGGCACGTTCAGTAAGCACGGTACATTGTGCATACGCTTGTTCTTTAAACGGAACAGTGACATTCATACCGATACCACCTTCGGCAAAGAAGGATTCGACACTGTGCTGAAAACCATCGAGTGGCGCAAGTCGTTTGCTGTACTGAATGTCGAGGCCTGTTTTTTCAGCGAAGGCATGATGAAGTTCAGGTGAGCGTGATTGTTCAATCGGGTTGCCAATCACGGCAAATTGTTTGCTCATTGCACAGCGTCCATGTAGATGTGAAAGAGCAGACAATATACGCCAAAACCGAAGATGGCTAAAGTTCGGGCAGTCTTAAAATCGTGAAATAAAGGCGGAAAATTAAGGATTACAAATATCTAAGACGCTTTGAATCAAGATGCTCGCAGCACTGATGACTAGACCAATGAGGGCAACGACCATGAAGCCAATGGCCAAATTATCATTCAAAGACGTTTCGGAAAAAATATTAGTACTGATAGCGCTGATCAGCACAACAGCAAAGCTCCAAAACACCAAGGCAGTAAGACTGACTGCTTTTTTATTGAGTGTTTGATGTGTCATGTGCGTTGTACTCCGTACAAGAAAGTTACAGCCATGAGTTTATTGACACATTGTGCAATGACATAGCGTAAAGCTGTTTAAAAGATGTGTCATTGTTGAGCAATATGATTACAAAGTAAATGCTTAAAAAATTTATTTATGCATCAAGATATTACCTAGAAATACAAATACTTTAATTAAAAGGCAATGAAAAGCCCCTGATGGACAGAGGCAAATACACGTTTATCCGTTTTATTTCAGCGTATTCAGCCAATCTTGCGGTTTTAAATAAAAGTCGGTGAGCTTTTTCTCTGGAGAATTTTCTTCCCATTCAGGACGATATGACCAGCCCGCCAAAGGTGGCATACTTACTAAAATGGATTCAATACGCCCACCAGTTTGTAAACCAAATAAGGTGCCACGGTCATACACTAGGTTATATTCAACGTAACGACCACGACGGTAAAGTTGGAAGTCTCGTTGTGCTTCGGTATAGGCTTTGTCTTGGTTTCTTTGGAAGATCGGTAAAATTGCCTCTAAATAACCATTACCGACGGCCTGCATATATTTGAAACAGGTTTCAAAGTCCCATTGGTTGAGATCATCAAAGAATAAACCACCCACACCACGTTGTTCATCACGGTGTTTGAGATAGAAATAGTCATCACACCATTTCTTATGTTCATCATAGAGCGTATCGCTAAATGGGGCACAAAGATCATGGGCAGTTTGATGCCAAGACAAGACATCTTCATCATTTGGATAAAATGGAGTGAGGTCAAAACCACCGCCAAACCACCAAATCGGATCTTGTCCTTCTTTTTCCGCGACAAATAAACGCACATTGGCATGTGAGGTTGGGACGTTGGGGTTTTTCGGGTGAATTACCAATGACACGCCCATGGCTTGCGCTTTTGCACCTGCAATAGCGGGATGGCGTTCAGTCGCTGAGGCAGGTAATTTTGAAATGTTGATGTGCGAGAACATCACACCACCTTTTTCAATCACCGTCCCATTTTGTAGAACACGTGAGCGACCACCACCACCTTCAGGGCGCTCCCAGTCATCGATCGCAAATTCGGCACTTCCGCCACCAGCACGTTCTTGCTGTTCCAATGCGGCACAAATCCGTGCCTGTAAATCGCGAAGGAATTCATCTACACGTTGAATATCGGCTGAAGTTGGATTCTGCATGGTGACCTTTATTAAAATAATTTAAAGATAAGTGTCATCAAAGCATAAATTACGTGAAAACTTAAGGCATTTTTCCCGATACTCAGCATCGGATCTTTGCTTTAAATCTAGATATCTAGTGATTAAACCAAAAGATCATGCAAAGATAGCAGCAATTGCTCCGGCTGAAATTGAGCCTATTCCGACAAATTTGCTAGGTTGAATTCACATCTGAAGCTCAGCACAATAATCATAAGGTAAATTTAAATTGAATCTCATTGATTGAAATGGTGCATCGATGTCTCAGCAGGCGAGTTCTTTAATTCAAAAATACAATGTACCAGGTCCACGCTATACCAGTTATCCAACCGTGCCGTATTGGGAGGAAGCTGAATTTTCATTGCAACAGTGGAAACAGGGATTGAAGCGTTCATTTGATGAGACTAATCACAGCGAAGGCATCAGTCTGTACATCCATCTACCCTTTTGTGAAAGCTTATGTACGTTTTGTGGCTGCCATAAAAAAGTCACGAAAAAACATGAGATGGAGCTGCCTTATATTCAGGCGGTGCTGAAAGAATGGGACTTATATTGTCAGCTCTTGGTCGATCGACCGATGATTAAAGAAATTCATTTGGGAGGGGGGACGCCTACCTTCTTTTCTCCTGAGCATCTCACCCAGTTGATTCAAGGCATTCTAGCGCAGGCAGATATTGCCGATGTACATGAATTTAGCTTTGAAGGGCATCCGAACAATACCACACGTGAGCATTTACAAGCCTTGTACGATGTGGGGTTTCGACGCGTGAGTTATGGGGTGCAGGATTATAATGAAAAGGTGCAAAAAGCCATCCACCGTATTCAGCCCTTTGCACATGTTGAGCAGGTGACACAGTGGGCACGTGATATTGGCTATACCTCTATTTCACATGACTTGGTTTTTGGTCTGCCATTTCAGGATTTAAACGATGTGTTGCATACCATTGAACAGACCAATCGTTTGATGCCTGATCGTCTAGCCTTTTATAGCTATGCACATGTGCCGTGGATTAAAGGCAATGGTCAGCGTGGTTTTAAAGATGCTGATGTCCCGAAAGATGATTTAAAGCGTCAATGCTATGAAGAAGGCAAAAAACAGCTACTGGCGCAGGGTTATCATGAAATTGGAATGGATCATTTTGCATTAACCCAAGATCCAATGTATCAAGCTTTTCAGCAGGGCAGTTTGCACCGTAATTTTATGGGCTATACCGCATCGAAAACCCAACTGATGATTGGTCTAGGCTTATCTTCGATCAGTGACAGTTGGTATAGCTTTGCACAAAATGAAAAGAAAATTGAAGACTATTATGCACATTTAGAAGCAAATGAAATTCCAGTCTATCGGGGGCATGTGCTGACAGCAGAAGACTTAATCATCCGAAAGCATATTCTTAATTTGATGTGTAGTTTCCAAACTTCATGGGCACGTCCAGAAATGCAATTTCCTGAGCTTGATGAAGTATTAGCGCAATTGGCTGAAATGCAAGAAGATGGCTTGCTAGAGATTTTTGATCAGCACATTCAGGTGCGTGACGCAGGCAAGCCTTTTGTCCGCAATATTTGCATGGCGTTTGATTTACGATTAAAACGTCGTGTTCCTGAAAATCGTATTTTTTCGATGACGATTTGAATCTCCCCTAACCCCTCTTTAATAAAGCATAGGTATCTACACATTTTTTATAAATTGAATGCGATCTGAGCAATCGCATTCAGCTCATCAGACGAATACTCTGACAACAACTGAAGAGTGTTCAATAGTATTGAAAGCCCTGCCAGTATGGCA
>NZ_VOZT01000058.1:0-19330 GCF_013419625.1 Acinetobacter sp. YH12070
CTGCCATACTGGCAGGGCTTTCAATACTATTGAACACTCTTCAGTTGTTGTCAGAGTATTCGTCTGATGAGCTGAATGCGATTGCTCAGATCGCATTCAATTTATAAAAAATGTGTAGATACCTATGTTGATTAAAGGAGGGATTTAGGGAGGATTAATATTCAAAAATTAACTTCCTGTAAATCCCTCCCAACCTCCCTTTAAAAAGGGAGGAGCTGAGTTTTTAGGATTTATAAAATGAAAAATGCCTATATTATTGATGCAATCCGCACCCCTTTCGGTCGCTATGCGGGCGGTTTGGCAGCAGTGCGTACCGACGACCTCGGTGCCTTACCTATCAAGGCACTGATGCAGCGAAATCCAAGTATTGCTTGGGAGTCAGTTGATGACGTGATTTATGGCTGCGCGAACCAAGCCGGTGAAGATAACCGTAATGTTGCACGAATGTCGTCGCTACTTGCAGGTGTCCCTTTTCAAGTTCCTGCTACAACTGTAAACCGACTTTGTGGTTCATCACTTGATGCAATTGCGATGGCAGCCCGTGCAATTAAAGCAAATGAAGCAGACTTAATTATTGCCGGCGGTGTTGAGAGTATGTCCCGTGCGCCCTTTGTTATGGGTAAATCGGAAAGTGCTTATGGACGCAGCCAAAAGATTGAAGACACCACTATGGGTTGGCGTTTTATCAATCCAATCCTTAAGCAAATGTATGGCGTAGAAACCATGCCTCAAACTGCTGAAAATGTGGCAGAACAATTCAACATTAACCGTGCTGATCAAGATGCTTTTGCCTTAGAAAGTCAGCGCCGTACAGCCGCTGCACAGACCAATGGTTTTTTTGAGAAAGAAATCATCCCTGTCGTCATTCCTCAGCGTAAAGGCGACCCACTGATAGTCGATACAGATGAGCATCCACGTGCATCGACGACAGCAGAAGGTTTGGCAAAACTCAAACCTGTGGTGAAAGCAGATGGGACGGTAACTGCGGGCAATGCTTCAGGGATCAATGATGGTGCAGCTGCACTGCTGATTGCTTCAGATAATGCTGTTAACAAATTTAAGTTAAAGCCACGAGCCAAAATTATTGCGGCAACGGTGGTGGGTGTTGAACCCAAAATCATGGGCTTTGGTCCTGCGCCTGCCATCAAAAAGCTATTAGCTCAAACAGGTCTAAGCCTTGAACAAATGGATGTGATCGAGCTGAATGAAGCTTTTGCGGCTCAAGCCTTAGCGGTTACCCGTGAATTAGGTTTAGAAGATGGTGCTAAACATGTCAATCCAAACGGTGGCGCTATTGCTTTGGGGCATCCGTTAGGTGCATCTGGAGCCCGTTTAGTGACGACTGCGTTAAATCAACTTGAGGCAATTTCAGGTCAATATGCCCTCTGTTCGATGTGCATTGGTGTCGGTCAAGGCATCGCTTTGATTATTGAACGTGTTTAATCCTCAATAAAAGTCCACCTTATCAAAGGGGGGATTTAGGGGATTTATAAAATTAAGGATTCAAAACATGCCTACACTTATATCCAATGATGCAACGATTAATTACGCAACTTTTGGCGATCACACACGACCTGCGATTGTCTTTTCTAACTCTTTAGGCACAAAGTTCAGCATGTGGAAGCCTCAGATAGAGGCGCTGCAGCAGGATTATTTTGTCATTTGTTATGATACACGTGGTCATGGTGCATCTTCTGCCCCTCAAGGGCCTTATAGCCTTGATCAATTGGGTACAGATGTCATCCATTTATTGGATCATTTAAGTATTCAACAGGCCACATTTTGTGGAATATCGATGGGTGGTTTAACAGGTCAATGGCTTGCAATACATCATCCTAAACGCTTTAACCATGTCATTATATGCAATACCGCTGCAAAAATTGGGCAAGAATCAGCTTGGAATGAACGTGCGCAGTTAGTCCGTCAACAAGGTTTGAAACCAATTGCAGTAACGGCAGCATCACGATGGTTTACAGAACCCTTTATCCAAAGTAACACGGCAACTGTACAATCTTTGAGTAACGACCTCGGAGCTGGCAGCCCAGAAGGTTATGCAAGTTGTTGTGAAGCTTTGGCTAAAGCGGATTTACGCAATGAAATCTCGTCTATTCACGTACCTGTATTAATTATTGCAGGTCAACAAGACCTTGTAACTACAGTTGCAGATGGTCAATTTATGCAAGAACACATTGCAAATAGCCAATTATTTGAAATTAATGCATCGCATATTTCAAACATTGAACAGCCAGATGCATTTAATCAGGCTTTGCAGAATTTTATACAGCAATAATATGCAGCTGAACAAATTCAATGTAATGTTATTAAAATAGAGCCTTGCCATTGTGCAGGGCTTTATTTCGTTTGAAGGCTTTGATTTAATGTCCGTTCTTAAAATAAATGGACAATTAGAAGAATGGTTCATCTATATAAAAAACGGATCAATATTACTTTTTAGTTTAATCATTGGCTTTAGTTCTACGATTTCTTATGCAGATGTTAAAACTCAGCGTATTAAGGATATAAAGACTTATACTCTCGTCAATGGAGATGGTATCGAAATCTTTCTGTGCAATTAGTAGACTTGAAAAATAGGCATATAAATGCTTATTGCGTGCAGCATTGCGGAAATTGGTTTGTGTATAATCCAGAATTTGAAAGTTATAGCTTAAAGAAAAAATATCAAGGCGCAAAAGTATGGACATCTCTTTCATACAAAAAAATAAAGACCGTATTGCAGGCCCAAGCTTTGATGAATAATTATACTTTATCTAGAAAATTAACATTAAAAGCACTCCGTAAATGAATATTGATATTGAAAAAGACCGAAGTATTGGAGTCCTTCGGTCTAAACTTTTAACTCCACTCATTCCACATAGGCGTTTAAGCCCATATATTGAAGAATAGTTTGAAGAATAATCCCATGAAATTTTAAGCTGCAGGATGATTGAGTTGATCAATGATGCCTTGTGCAGCCAATTCATTTAATTCAGCTTCAGTTCTATATTGGGACAAAATTTCTGTCGTGTGCTGCCCTAACTGTGGAGGTGCATGACGGTATTCCACAGGCGTATCAGATAATTTCATCGGTGATCCAATCACTTTAAAATCATGATTTAAAGCATGTGGAATATTCACCACCATTTGACGGTGTTGAATTTGTGGTTCATTTAATGCGTCTTCTACAGAGTTGATTACACCGACTGGCACTTTTACCGCATGAATCGCATCGACCCAAACTTGAGCATCTTGAGTGAGAAAATAGGCACTCAATAATGGAATTAATTCTTCACGGTGCTTTACCCGATCTTGATTACGTAAATAGTTTGGTTGATCTAGCAGTTCTTTATAGCCAATCGCAATACATAAGTCTTTAAATTGCTTGTCGTTACCACAGGCAATAATAAATTCCTTATCTTTGGCTTTAAAAGTTTGATACGGCACAATATTCGGGTGATTATTTCCCATACGCTTGGGTGCTTTACCCGAGGTCAAATAGTTCATGCCTTGATTGGCCAGAGCCGCCACCTGTACGTCTAGTAAGGACATATCAATATATTGACCACGGCCTGTATGCTGCCGCGCCAACAATGCCGCCTGAATGGCAATCGTTGAGTACAGTCCGGTCTGAATATCGACCACAGCGACCCCCACCTTTTGTGCGCCTCCACCGATTACATCATCAGATTCACCAGTAATACTCATCAAACCTGACATACCTTGAATAATAAAGTCATAGCCCGGTTCTTCCGCGCGTGGCCCATCCTGACCAAAACCTGTAATTGAGCAATATACGATATTTGGATTAAGCGCACTGAGCGATGCATAGTCCAAACCATATTTGGCCAGTGAACCTGCTTTGTAGTTTTCAATCACGACATCTGCCGTTTGGGCAATTTCACGGACTAGCACTTGTCCTTCTTCACTAGCAATATCAATGGCTACAGAATATTTATTACGGTTCGCACATTGGTAATAGCCTGATTCTTTCGTCGCGTGACCTTGCTGATTAGGCATCCAAGGTGGTCCCCACATGCGGGTATCATCACCCACTTTAGGACGCTCAATTTTGATTACCTCTGCACCTAAATCAGCCAATATTTGACCGCACCAAGGACCGGCCAAAACACGGCTTAAGTCCAATACACGAATTCCTTTTAATGCACCCATAGTTCACTCCAGATGTGCCATAGGATTGAGCTATGGCACAGATCTTTTTAATTATTTTACTGTTGCAGTTTTTGCAGACGCTTTTTGCTCTGCATCATCAACATATGTATCTACACTTGCCAGTTTTTCTTTTTCCGCATCTGAAGAAAGTGATGCTTGCTGCGGGTCATATTGACGTTCACGAATGAACAAGCCTGGAATAATACCTGCAATAAAGTACGCAGCACCCATCACAATAAAGGCCATAGTGAATGATCCGCCTGCGGCAATCATACCAATGGTTGCAGGTGCAATGGCTGCGCCTAAGCGTCCCATATTGTAAGCACCGCCAATGGCTGTTCCGCGCACATCCGTAGAGAAACTTTCTGCCATATAAGTTGCATTTACACCGTATGGAATACCGTATAAGAAACCAAAAGTTACGAGTAAATAGGCAATGTTGCTTGGTGTGTTATAGAAAATGATGATCGGTAAAAATGCTGCCGTAGCTACCGTACCAAACACAAAGGTAATACGACGTCCGAACTTGTCAGCGGCATAGCCGGCTAAAATTTTGCCCAGAATCATGGCGGTATATGCACCTACCATATAGCCTGTCATGGCTTTAAAGTTCATGCTGAGTTCAGTTTCTAGATACGTTGGCATCCAGTTGTTAACACCGTAATAACCGAATTGTAGAAATGCAGCGGTCGACATCCAAAAGAAGAACATTTTGCGATGATTAGTGTGTCCAAAAATACGTTTATAAATACTTTCAGAAGGTGCATTTTGATTGACTGCAGCTTGCTGCTGTACAGGTTCAAGTTTTAATTCACGGCGTTTTAGCTGCTCAATTTTTGCTTCCTGCCAAGATTTTGGTTCAGGAACAAAACGCATAAAGATAAGGGCAAAAGCAGCAGGAATAATCGTGACATAAAATAGCATGCGCCAGCCGTGATCTGGAATAATGGCACCCGCCATCAGCGTTGCAACGATATACCCCACGGTTTGACCCGTTTGCAAAGTCCCAAGTACCGTTGTGCGGTATTTGGTTGGTACATATTCTGCCATGAGCGTATTACACGCCATATAAAGTGAACCCAAACCAAAAGCGCCAATAAAACGTAAAATTAAAAATTGTTCATAGCTTTGGGTAAAGCCTAAAATACATGTCATGATTGAGAAAAATACTACTGACCAAGCAATAGTTTTCACACGACCAAATTTATCGCACGCCCATCCACCAGAAATACCACCTAGCGCCATCCCTGCTAAAGAAGAGCTACCAAGCATTCCTGCTTGAAATGTACTTAAACCAAACTCAGCCTTTAAACTGGTGAGGCTGAATGACAGCAACATAATGTCTACACCATCAATCACCAATGAAATAAAGGCAAAAATAAAGGCCATTTTCCAAGTGTTGCTGGTAATACGATGCATCGTGCCCACGTTAGAAGGCAATTTGAGCGTTCCTGCTCCGTTTTGCATTTCGTTATTCATTTCCTTGTTCCTCATTTTCCCAAATGAGTCATCGGCATTCCTATGTCTGCACATTTGCCTTTTTTATTCTTTTTATTTCATCACTGCTCAGGCTATTGCACAGAGTTACAAGAGTGTTTCACGATGAATCCTTTATTGATTAAGTTTATTTTTGCATAAAAAGTCTCTAAGGCACTCTATGTAGAGCACCTTATTGATATTGAATTCAATTAGTTACCAAAAGCCGCGATGCCTGTTTGCGCACGACCTAGAATCAGTGCATGTACATCATGTGTGCCTTCATAAGTGTTGACGACTTCGAGGTTAACCAAATGGCGGGCAACACCAAACTCATCAGAAATACCATTTCCGCCCATCATGTCACGCGCTACACGGGCAATATCTAAAGCCTTGCCACAGTTGTTACGTTTAATGAGTGATGTGCCTTCTACTGCAGCTAAACCTTCATCTTTCATACGTCCAAAGCGAAGCGCAGCTTGTAACCCCAAGGCAATCTCAATTTGCATATCCGCCAATTTCTTTTGAATCAGCTGATTCGCCGCCAATGGTCGACCGAACTGTTTGCGGTCCATGGTGTATTGGTGCGCTGTGTGCCAGCAGAATTCAGCTGCGCCCATTGCGCCCCAAGCGATACCATAACGTGCACTGTTTAGACAGGTAAATGGACCTTTTAAACCACGTACTTCTGGAAAAGCGTTCTCTTCAGGGACAAAAACATTGTCCATGACAATTTCACCGGTAATCGATGCACGTAAGCCAACTTTACCGTGAATCACTGGTGCTGATAGCCCTTCCCAGCCTTTTTCCAAAATAAAACCACGAATGTCACCTACATTGCCTTCATGCGATACTTCTTTCGCCCAAACAACAAACACGTCGGCAATTGGGCTGTTGGTAATCCACATTTTTGCACCCGTGAGACGATAGCCACCTTCGACTTTTTTTGCACGAGTAATCATGCTACCTGGGTCAGAGCCATGATCTGGTTCAGTTAAACCAAAACAGCCAATGTATTCGCCTGTTGCCAGTTTTGGTAGGTATTTCTGTTTTTGCTCTTCAGAGCCAAATTCATTAATCGGCACCATCACCAAAGAACTTTGAACGCTGGCCATTGAGCGGTAGCCAGAATCCACATATTCAATTTCACGCGCAACGAGACCATAACTAACATAGTTTAGACCTGCGCCGCCGTATTGCTCTGGAATCGTTGGGCCAAGTAAGCCAAGTTCGCCCATTTCTCGGAAAATAGATGCATCGGTTTTTTCATGGCGGAATTGTTCCAGTACACGTGGCTGTAAATGCTCTTGACAGTATGCATGCGCAGTATCGCGAATCATGCGTTCTTCTTCAGTTAATTGCTGTTCCAAAAGAAACGGGTCTTGCCAGTTAAATTGTACTTTTGCCTTTTTTACATTGACCATTTGATTCATCGCATCCTCTGCTTTTTCAGGTTTTCGTTGTTTTATTTGATGCTATGTGTGAAAAGTGATTCATTCAAACGATTAATTTGCATGTAGATATGCGCCTTTCGCATACCTAAGCTTGGCTCACAGCGTGTTAAGCACTTTAGCCACTGATTTGAACTGCGGATTGCTTTATTTATAGACTATAGTGGTATATGAAAATCATTCTTATATGCCATTTTGTGATACCTATCGATAAAAAGGACTTTATCTATGCGGCGCAATATTCCGTCATTGCAAAGCTTAATTTGCTTTGAATCTGCTGCGAAACACGCAAGTTATACGCATGCTTCCCAAGAGTTATTTATTACGCAAAGTGCCGTGTCGCGCCAAATTCAACAGCTTGAAGAATATTTAGGTGTAATGCTATTTAGCAGAACATGTCACGGTGTCGATCTCACAGAAGCAGGCAAGCAATATGCAAAAAGTATTAAACCCTTTTTGCAAGGTATCGAAAAAAGCACTTCAGATATTATGATGCACAAAGGCTTGGGCGGTACTTTAAAGCTGGGCGTTGTGCCAACCTTTGCCACACGTTGGCTGTTGCCAAAATTACATAAATTAAATGCGCAACATCCTGAAATTACAGTGCATTTGGAAACCAGTACTAAACCCTTTTTATTTAATGAAAATGTCTTTGACGCGGCGATTTTTGCAGGAACTCAGCAACAAATTGAGCATTGGCCGGGCATTCAAGCGCATTATTTAATGGATGAAGAAGTGGTTCCCGTTTGTTCCCCCAAATTGATTAAAAGCAACTTTCCCCATGCGGAAATGACCGGTGATCACAGTTTTAATTTAAGCGATGAAGAATTGCTTCAATTGCCCTTATTACAGCAAACCACCCGTCCAAGTATTTGGCAAGAATGGTTTCAAGCCCATCAGCTTCAGCATCCCAAACCATTTGATGGTCAGCGACATGAATTATTTTCCATGCTTTCTGTGGCAGCCAGTCATGGCATGGGTATGGCACTTATTCCACAAATGCTGATTGAAGCTGAACTGAGAAAAAAAGAATTGGTGATTGCATCAAATAAAAAACTGCACGGTAGCCGAAAATATTATTTAGTCCACTCGAGCCAAGACAGCTCACCACAAATACAAAAATTTGTCGATTGGGTGCTACAAGAATTGCATCAACTAAGTTGAAGTAATCGCTATATTTTGAGTACAGTAAATTCGCTGAATCATCCATTCAATACATGCAACCGTACGCATTGGACTCATCAATTAAAATATAAGGCTAAATATCTATGCAAAAAATTGTGGTGTTTTCAGGTGCTGGCATGAGCGCAGAAAGCGGCATCAATACCTTCCGTGACAGTGATGGTCTTTGGGAACAGCATCGTATTGAAGATGTGGCCACACCTGAAGCTTGGGCACGCGATCCCGCTTTAGTACAGCGTTTTTATAATGAACGCCGTAAACATATTATAGCCGCAGAGCCAAATGCAGCGCATAAATTAATTGCTGAACTCGATGATTTTTTTGATATACAAGTCATTACTCAAAATATTGATGATCTACATGAACGTGCAGGCAGTCAAAATGTACTACATCTGCATGGAAATATTCGTTACGCAAAAAGCTCTGGCCCTCAGGCGCAATATACGCAGGAATTGTTTCCCATTGAAGGTGCAGATTTAAACTTAGACACCGACAAATGCCCTGAGGGATATCCTTTACGGCCACATGTGGTCTGGTTTGGCGAAGCAGTTCCTGCCTATGAAGATGCCAGTGTGAGTGTGCAAACGGCAGATATTTTTATTGTGATTGGCACGAGTCTGGCTGTCTATCCTGTGGCTAGATTGATTCACGAAATCCCTGCCAACTGCCGTGCATTTTATATCGATCCGAAAGCAGATTATCAACGTGTACCTGAGCAATATCAATTGATTAAAGCAGGCGCCAGTGAAGGCATGAAAATGCTTTTTCAGCAATTGATTGCGCCATAAAAGCACATTTTAGCATCAGTATTGATCAAAAAAACTAGGGTGTGTTGACATTTACAGCCGATAAATTGAGCTAAAGAGGCAACCATATAAATATACAAGCTAAAGCAACAGTGCTTTGATAGTTACGTTTTAGCTTATCGTATCTTGTGGCAATTCCTCTAAATTGTTTTAATCTACAAAATGCATTTTCAACTAAATGTCTGATTTTATACATATACCAGTCCATATCATCATTGCTAGATTTGGCATTTGATCTTCGAGGAATGTTTGCTTTCGTATTACTTTCTCTAATTTTCTTTCTGAAACTTTCTGAATCATAGCCTTTATCTGCACATAGCATTTCTGACTCTGTTAAATCTAATTTTGATACAAGATCAGGTGCAACCTTAATATCATGTGGAGTTCCATCTGAAATAATAAATTCAATAGGATTACCATTTGAATCGATTGCTAAATGTATTTTTGAACTATTACCACCAATACTTTTGGAAATACTTTGATTCTTAATACCAGCTGAATGTTGATGCGCTCGTACATGGCTCCCATCGATAAAAATCCACTCCTTATCAGCATGCTGGCTGAATAATTTAAAAATATTCATAAACTTACTATTTTTAGACCATCGATTATATTTCTTAAAAATAGAATTTGATTTACCAAACTCTTGAGGTAAATCACGCCAAGGACAGCCTGTTCTAATTCGAAATAAAATCGCTTCAATAAAATTCCGTAAATTTAATTTGAGATAAATATTAAAGTGACGGAAAATAGCAAGTAACTTGGACCAGTGTTGATCATTTAGCATTGTTCGAGGCATAGCGAGTGTAAAATTGGGTTTGGCGATTTAATTTTACTATCTCGCTATTTTTTTAATCAACAAATGTCAACAGACCCTAATATTACCTGCTTCTTTTGCAGGCTTTTTGCTGTTTATAGCCTATCTAACTTTACATAAGGCCAATAAAACACGGCATACACGCGTTTGGCATTCAAATTGCTTAACAGTATTACGTTTTATTAAAAAAGTAATATTGGGGCTTGGTCAGTATGGGTTATGTCGCAAGAGAGCTCAGTCCGAAAAGCAAGCTATTGCTCGGCTTCGGATCATTTTTAATTCCTGTGCTCATTTGGTGTGCAGTGAGTTATTTGCCATTTTTATGGCATCCACAGGTGCAAATTACTCAGTCTGGCAGTGTGCCGTATTTGCAAGTCGATAGCCGTGTAGACAAAGCGGTGTTTTATGCCGAAGCGCAATCTGCGGTCAATGCAGGTTTAGCACCACCTCAAGGTAAACTGGTCAATCCAATCTATTTACCTGCACCGCACGAAGTAGCAAAAGCATTAGTTACGGCTTTTATAACTCCACCTGCCCAACCTGATGCCCCATGGTTTCATCAAAGCTTGTGGCACAGTATTAAAATTGTGTTCAGCGCATTTTTTATTGCCTCTCTCATCGGTATTCCGCTGGGTATTCTTTGCGGTTTTTCTCAAA
This sequence comes from Acinetobacter sp. YH12070, assembly GCF_013419625.1. NCBI lineage: Bacteria > Pseudomonadati > Pseudomonadota > Gammaproteobacteria > Moraxellales > Moraxellaceae > Acinetobacter > Acinetobacter sp. YH12070. Next base: position 10,557 of record NZ_VOZT01000058.1, read on the forward strand.
AAATATCACAACTGACCGAACCCTTTGTTGAGTTTTTTCGCTACTTGCCCGCCCCTGCTTTTGGTGCCTTAGCCGTTGCGATTTTAGGCATTAATGACGCACCTAAAATCGCTATTATCGTGATCGGTACGCTATTTCAACAAATTCTAATTATTGCCAATACCACACGGATGGTTGACAGTGGCCTGATCGAAGCAGGTTTTACGCTAGGCACCAATAAAATGAAAAGCTTATTTCATGTGGTGATTCCAGCAGCGCTTCCTGACATTTACCGCGACCTACGTGTATTGCTGGGCTGGGCTTGGACCTATCTGATCGTATCTGAACTGATCGGCACAACCTCTGGGATTACCTGGTTTATCACCCAACAAGCGCGTTACCAAAACTTTGACAATGTCTATGCCGCGATCCTCATCATTGGAGTGATTGGTTTGGTATGCGATGTGGTGCTAATGAAACTTGGTCAAGGTCTATTTAAATGGAAAGCAGGAGCAAAATAATGAACAGCACAGAATTTAATGCCACCACATATTTCGATGCAATTTATGCGCGCCCTGTCATTTTAGAAGCAAAAAAACTCACACAAAGTTTTAAACACGGCAAGACTGAGCGCACTATTTTAAATCAGTTGGATTTAAAGATTCATAAACGTGAATTTATCTGCGTGATTGGCCCATCGGGTTGCGGTAAATCGACCTTTAGCCGAATTGTGGCTGGGCTTGATCCTTACAGTAGCGGTGAATTGCTGGTCGATGGCCAAGCCATTGAAGGCCCAAGCCCTGAGCGTGGCATGGTGTTTCAAGGCTACACGCTTTTTCCATGGAAAACAGTCAAAGAAAATGTGATGTTCGGCCCTTTAATGAAAGGTGCCAGCAATGCTTCGGCTGAATCCAGCGCCCGGGAATGGATTGATATTATTGGGCTAGAAAAATACCAAGATCAGTACCCGCATCAGCTGTCTGGCGGGATGAAACAGCGCGTTGCTATTGCCCGCGCATTGGTCAATGAACCCAAAATATTATTGATGGATGAGCCGTTTGGCGCGCTTGACCCGCATACCCGTCAAAAAATGCAAAAACATTTAATGGATCTTTGGCAAAACATTGATATCACCATCATTTTTGTGACCCACGACATGGATGAAGCCATTTTATTGGCGGATCGTATTGTGGCGCTCAAAGCCAATCCTGGTGAAATTAAAGAAATTATTGAGGTCGATTTACCCCGTCCTCGTAATCCTGAACTCATGCTGAGTCCTGAATTTAAACAACTGCGCGAACGGGTGGATTTCTTGGTACATGCGCAGGAAGACGAGCTCGACCCAGCGATGGAAAACCTACCGAAAATTCCACGTATGACTCAAGTCAGTACGCAAAAATAACTGGATTAATCCCTCTTCATCTTTAGGACGGCCTAAATGATGTACTACAGCGTTGGACGGCCAACATTATAGGAATTGAAGATGAATGAATCTTATGTTTTGCCACTTGTTGATATATCGAAAATGCAAAGCACGCTACTGTCAGAACGCTTAGAAGTAGCCTCTGCATTGGATCAAGCCTGTAAAGATGTTGGTTTTCTTTATTTAAAAGGTGATCAGTTCAATTTTGATTTTGCGACATCACTGATTCAGGTTGCAAAGCGTTATTTTCAACAAGATACCGCCAGTAAAATGCAACACTATATTGGGCTGTCGAAAAATCACAGTGGCTATGTGCCAATTGGTGAAGAACAATTTGCAGGTAACAGCTACGACTTAAAAGAAGCCTATGACGTTAATTATGATTACCACGGCGAAACGACGGCATTTCCCTTGCTGGGCCCTACGTTATGGCCAGATGATGCCACATTTAAAAGTACGGTCAGTGATTATTACTGCCATTTACGCAGTATCAGCGAAGAAATTTTTCAGGCCTTTGCTTTAGCATTGAATGTAGATGAGCATTTTTTTGATTGCAAAATTACCCATCCGACCAGCCAGCTGCGTCTAATCCATTATCCGTATAACCCTGAAGTGAAAGATGCCGAAGGTATTGGCGCGCATACAGATTATGAGTGCTTTACACTGCTCTTACCGACTGCACCAGGTTTGCAGGTACTCAATAAACAAGGTGAATGGATGGATATTCCATTGATTGAAAATACCTTGGTGATGAATATTGGTGACATGATGGAAATTTTGTCGAATGGCAAATATTTGGCCACCAAACACCGTGTTAAAAAAGTCTCTGAAGAACGCTACTCTTTCCCCTTATTCTGCGCCTGTAATTACAACACGATCATTGAGCCAGTACATTCAACTGAAGCGCCTAAATATCAGCCCTTAATTGGTGGTGAACATTTATTTAATCAAACCGCGCAAACCTTTAGTTATCTTAAAAAACGTATCGCTTCAGGAGAGCTGAGTCTAAGAAATGCTGTGCTTTTGTCCTCATTTGGTATGGATGAAAATACAGAAGTACAAGGAGCAAACGCATGAATTTATTTCAGGCTTTAGCACAGCTTCCAGCCAGCCAAGAGGTTTCAGGTCCTATTCCAGACTATTTGTATGGTGCATTTCGTCGTAAAAGTATCAGTTTTTCAAATGGTTTAACGGATGAAAAAACCATTGTGTATTGGTTTCAATCACGTAGTTTCACCATCGATCTACGTTTAAAAAGCCAAGAAAATACGCCAGTGAATGAGCGTCAAGGCTGGATTGGCAACACTCTTTGGGATGCTGAACAGCAATTATTGTCTTGGGACGTTAAAGCACACTCAAATTATCAAAATCATGTGCAATGGCCAGAACCTGCAAAACTGCATGCGATTGGCAACTGTATTTTAGAATTCTCTCCAAGCAATGTGTATGTCGAAGACTGGCGTCAGCAAGTTCATGAAGGGCTATTTTTAGGCCTGCGGTTGAAGTCAGCCCTCGATGTAGAAAGTCATCAACCATTGCCGATGGATGGTGGTTTAATTATTTGTGATAAGTATGTGGCCTTTGCACTGAGCCGTTTACCTACAGATCAGCAAACAGTTGCCAGCATCGACATATCATCTGCACCTACTATGTATAAAACGGTGATTGAAAGCTTTGAAGTTTCCATCGCTGTAGATGGTCTGCATAAGCACTATACAACGACTTCATCTCAGCAAAATCAAGTGCTTAACTTTGATCATTTTGAAGTTATTGATGAAACACATTTAAAGCAAAACGTCATTATTAATGGTCAAGCTGTACAGCTGATGTTCGAGGTGGATATTTATGTTCCACATTATGCATTTCAGCATCACACTGATACCACGACAGAAAGCACAGATTGGTTACGAAATGAAAAACAGCACCTCTTGCACCATGCAGTAGAATGCCTATAGGAAATCAATGTCGTTTATATATTTGCTCATTGCAATCATTGCCGAAGTGATTGCTACATCCGCCTTAAAAGCCAGTAATGGCTTTACCGAACTAGTACCGATTATTTTTACCGTGTTGGGCTATGCCATTGCGCTCTTTTTTTTAGGTTTGACCTTTAAATCGATTCCCATGGGCTTAGCCTACGCCATGTGGTCCGCTGCAGGCATTGTGCTTATTTCATGTGTGGGCTGGGTTGTGTTTAAACAAAATTTAGACCTGCCTGCCATGATTGGTTTGGCCTTTATTTTATTAGGCATTGTGATTATCAATGTTTTTTCTAAAAGCACAGAGCTTTGAAATGTCAGTTTTGAAATGTAGTTTTTAAATAATATTTCTGAAATTTTAAAGACTTAAATTGCTATAGATAAAAATGCTCTAGCTAGCTGTTGCACACTAGAGCATACTTTTCGAATGAATTAACTGTGATCTGTCGGCTTCTATAAAATGCCTTTCACTAGAAAAAAACATCCAACAATACATAACAGCACAGCAAAACATTTTTTCAGTACTGCTGGTGAAAGCGCATGCGCAGTTTTCGCGCCATATTTAGCCGTAAAGAAACTCATCACACTAATGCCCAAAAAGGCATAAATATGAATAAAGCCAATGGTATTTGGAATTTCAACTTGCTGTTGCATACCAAAAAACATAAAGCCTAATGCACCAGCAATGGCAATAGGTAAACCGCAAGCGGCAGACGTCCCGACCGCTTTTTGCATCACCACGCCATTTGCCGTTAAATACGGCACTGTAATACTGCCACCACCAATACCGAAGATGGCAGATGCAACGCCAATACCCGAACCCGCCACAATTTGCTTGCCTGTAGATGGCAGTGTTTTGTTGGGATCGACTGGCTTTTTTGCACCCATAAACATGTTATAAGCCACCCAAAGTAAAAACACACCGACAATCATTTGCAGATGCAAACCTGACAGCCAGCCTGCAATGCCCGCGCCTGCAAAACAGCCAATCGCCATTGGCGGAGCTAAATTTTTAAATACAGGCCAAATCACAGCGCCATTTTTATTGTGCGCCATTAAGGAGCTGATCGATGTCACCACAATCGTAGCCAAAGATGTACCAAGCGCCAAATGCATAATCACATCAGGGCTATAGCCCATTTGGCTAAAAACAATATAGAGCAATGGCACAATGATGGTGCCACCACCGACACCAAACAGCCCTGCAGCAAAACCAGCAAATGCACCAATAATTAAGAAAGTAATGAGTTCCACAATATACCGATTTAAAATGAAGAGAAATCTTGTATAAATCAAATATGTACTATCATTCGGTGAATAATGAATGTTCCCTCTCCTTTTTTAAAGGATGAGGAACATGCTCCTCATCACAAAGGGAGAAGCAACTTTTAGTTACTCATTTAAAATCACATTCTGAATGTTTTTTGACTTTGGCAAGAAATCTAATATTGATTAAAAATAAATCACGAAGTGATTAAGCCAACTCCACTTGACCTACAGCATGATAAGCACGGTTGAAATACACCAAACTCTCTTCCTGCTGACTTTGCTTGATTGCGACCACACGGCACATAAACACGCTGTGCGTACCCACTTCTTGAATCTGTTCAATCTGACAGTCAAAACTGACCAAAGCATCTTTGAGTATTGGTGAACCTGTTTCTAATGTGGTCCAAGAACCCAATTTAAAACGCTCTTCCGAATTGAATTTGCTTGAAGCAAAAGCATTGGAAATTTGCTCATGCTGTGCGCCCAAAACATTGACAGACAGAACTTTATTTTCAAGAAAATGCGCATGAGAACGAGATGATTGATTCATACAAACCAGCAAAGTTGGCGGTGTATCTGTCACACTGCATACTGCTGATGCTGTAAATCCATGCATGCCTGCTTCACCCTCAGTCGTAATCACGTTGACTGCAGTCGTCAATAAAGACATTGCATTTCTAAAATCAGTTGCTTCAATCATCTCTTCAATCTCAATGGTCTATATGGCTTATCTCTTTCTCAGGTTTGGGCAATAGCAAATTTAATTTACTTATTGCCCTTACATGAAATTGAGTCAGCTCGAATTTATGCGGTCAATTCTTGGCGAATAATGGCAGCGCCTGTGCTTAACGCATTTAGTTTGCCTTGCGCCACTTGGCGAGGTAAAGGCGCCATACCGCAGTTTGTTGAAGGATATAGCTTGTCGGCATCTACAAACTGCAATGCTTTGCGTAATGTATTAGCTACTTCTTCTGCTGTTTCAACCTGATTGGTTGCTACATCAATTGCGCCAACCATCACTTTTTTACCGCGAATCAGTTCGATTAAATCCATCGGTACACGAGAGTTTTGGCATTCAAGTGAGATGATATCGAGCTTCGATTGCTGCAGTTTCGGGAATGATTCTTCGTATTGGCGCCATTCATTACCCAAAGTCTGTTTCCAATCGGTATTGGCTTTAATGCCATAACCATAGCAAATGTGAACAGCAGTTTCACATTTCAAACCTTCAAGCGCACGCTCTAAGGTCGCAATACCCCAGTCATTGACTTCATCAAAAAATACGTTAAACGCAGGCTCATCAAATTGAATGATATCTACGCCTGCCGCTTCAAGCTCTAACGCTTCTTGATTCAGGATTTTAGCAAATTCCCAAGCCAATTTTTCACGGCTCTTGTAATGACCATCATACAAAGTATCAATCATCGTCATTGGGCCAGGCAGTGCCCATTTGATCGGCTGATTGGTTTGGCTGCGTAAGAATTTTGCATCATCAACAAACACTGCTTTCTTACGCGATACTTCGCCCACCACAGACGGGACACTTGCATCGTAACGATTACGAATACGCATCGTTTCACGCTTTTCGAAATCTACCCCTTCAAGATGTTCAATAAATGTGGTCACAAAATGCTGACGGGTTTGTTCACCATCACTGACAATATCAATGCCTGCATGGATTTGTTCATGCAAAGATAATTTCAACGCATCACGTTTTGCATCTAATAATTCTTCGCCTTCAAGTTTCCATGCTGACCACAATTTTTCAGGTTCAGCCAGCCAAGATGGTTTAGGTAAGCTGCCAGCAGTTGAAGTTGGGAGTAAAATGGCCATATTCGATCTTCTATCTCTATTTTCTTTTAAACGGGTGTTTTAACTCACCCGCGGTTTCATCTATTTACGTGTTTTAAAATTAAGCTGCATCTGCATTTTCAATACTAAAATTAGCAGCCCACTCATTCAAAATGTCTTTATATGGCTGGATAAAGTTCTCTTCTGTCCATTTGCCCTGTTTAACGGCTAACTGACCACGTTCAACACGGTCATACACAATACGGGTTAATGAGTAATCTCCGAAGCTTAAGCTTGGCTGATACACCAAACCAGCTGCCGCATTGGTGTTATAAATTTCAGGACGATAGATTTTTTGGAAGCTTTCCATGGTGCTGATCGCGCTGATCAACTCGAAATCTGTATAGTCGCTCAGCAAGTTATTTGCTGAATAGAATGCCAATGGCGCAGTCGCATTTTCAGGTTTGAAGTAACGAACGCTTAAGCTCATTTTTGCAAAATAGTCATCGGTACGTGAGCAGTCATCATTGGTGTATTCCACACCTAAGATCGGATGCACATTTGCAGTACGGTAATAAGTTTTAGTGGTTGAAACACTTAAACAGATGACAGGCTGCTTTTTAAATTCAGCTTTGAATACGTCTGAATTGATCAAGTGTTGATATAGCTTGCCGTGTAAATCGCCAAAATCTTCTGGTTTTTCATTGAACTTACAGCCCAGCTCAGGCAATACCACGCTGAAATCATAATCACGCACATAAGATGAAAAACTGTTGCCAATCATACCTTCAATGCGTTCATTGGTTTTGTGGTCAGTAATTGTGCTTTTCAGCATTTCAATGAATGGGAACGTTTGGCCGTTGCCTTCAACATCCAGTTCAGCAGAGATAATGTCAATTTCAAGTGAATAACGGTCTGCATTTGGGTTATCACAGCTTGCCAAAGTATTGAAACGGTTATTAATCATTGCCAATGTACGGCGTAAATTTTCTTCACGGTGTTCGCCGCGTGCCAAATTGGCAAAGTTCGTTGTTAGACGTGTATTGTCAGCTGGTTTATAGTTTTCATCAAAGCGGATACGTTTGATTGAACATGCAAATTTATTACTCATGGAGATTCACTACCCTAAAATTAAAATAATCAAAATTTCTGTATGGAGTAATTTATACGTGAATCTTAAGATGAATAAAAATGATTTAACCTCAATACAAAGTGAGTGAAATTCATGTTTGGTAATTTTATAAGATGAATTTATTTCAATTTAGCTCAATGAGCGCACTTTAAAACTGACTAACCCGTAGAATAAACTTAAATTAACCTTTGTATAAACAATACTTTATGATTTTATTAAATGCATATTCATATCAGCATTCTGCTGATTTTTTGATGTTTAAATGAAGCTGATTGATAAGAATGTCCACTTTTAGAATGTGGCTATTTATTATTCTAAGTGAATTAAACTCAGCTTAAACTGAGAAAAGATCAAATCATTAACTGGATTTTCATTTCTTATATTTAGGTACAAGTACCCAAATTTATCATTTAGATACTTGCCCTATATTTGTAAATTGCTCTGTCAACACTTTAAAAAATAAAAGATTTATGCACGACAATCCCTGTCATTGCCCCATCACCTACGGATAAAGCAACTGAACCGCCTGAACGTGTGACATCACCACAAGCATAAATTCCTTTGACATTTGTTTCTTTTGCTGGCGAAGTTTTAATGGCCTCGCCATATTCATTACAGTCGATTTCTAAACCTAAATGATGAATCCAGTTCGATTGCAGACGAGTAACAGTCGAAACAAATAAGCCATTCAATTTAATTCGTTCACCATCTGCCATTACAACATCACAATGACCTTCAATATGGTCAATTTTACGCGTTTCGATCTGTATTTGACGTTTAGAAAGCTTCGCTAATAACTCATTATCCAATTGATCTACTGCAATTGCATCATTTAAAAATAAAGTAGTATTGCCCCAATCTGGCAACATCAACGCCATGTGCAATGAATGCATACCCGAAGCCAACATACCAATTTCACCTAAATTCAGTTCATAGCCATCACAATATGGGCAGTGATAAATAGATTTCCCCCAACGTTCGGCCAAACCATCAACTTTAGGCAATTCGTCACGTACGCCAGTGGCAATAATCATTTTTTCAGCTTGAATGTGCTGATTACCTGCAACAATTAAATAGGCTCTAGACTAGCAGATTTGCACTTAGTTTTACCTAATGAGGTCCCACAACTCTGTTGCTAGCTCATTAGGCTCCCTCATCCAACGCCATTCTGTTTCTTTAAGATGATAATCAAAATACTCTT
>NZ_VOZT01000059.1:0-19064 GCF_013419625.1 Acinetobacter sp. YH12070
GCGCGGTTTTAGAAGGAGTTGTAATTTTTCAAAAAAGATTGAAAACCATTTTAAAGCTTTCGACTTAACCTTTTTTTACATCAATAATGGCTTCATTTAATGTCAGCATACTTTTTGAAACACCACCAAAATTAATATGGAAAGCTTAACGCAGTCACAAATACATATTGATCCACGCGTTTTATTACTGGCGAAGTCCTCGGAGTCAGCTGAATGAAACAACTCTATAACCCAATTACATTACACCAATTATTTACGCGTTCGCAGCTCACTATCTTTGCTTTAACTTTTACGATTTGTTCTGCGATTTTTTTGGTTATTTCCACTTATACTATGCATACCTATGCAAAAAACAGCTTAACGATTTTATCGAATGCAATAAATGAACGCGTTCAACCTGCTGTGGTGTTTAATGACCAAACAACGATGCGTCAAATTTTAAACGAATACACTCGACTGTATCCCATTCGATCGATAGAAATTACTAACCATCAAAATGCCTCGCTCGCACATACTGAACAACAAGAAATTTCAACTTTTTCCAGCCAAGCGATTTTGGATTATTTCTTTTTTAGCCAACCGATTCGTTTAGATATCCATCATGATCAGAAAAGTTATGGTGAACTAATCGTATATGGAAACTCTTCAGATTTAGTTAGTTTCTTCCATAAAATTTTATTGGGTTTATTTTTAGGTTTTATTCTTTTATTGGCTACCGTATTTTGGTCGGTGAATTCTGTTTATCAATACTTAATGCAATCCGTTCGCTCTATTGTTGAATCTGCTCAGACCATTAGCATTAAGAAAGATTATAAAATGCGGGTTTCAAATTCCGATATTCAAGAATTACACGCGCTTAGTACCGCCTTTAATGGCTTACTCAGTGAAATCGAACAGTCGAATAAAAACTTAATTTCAGAAAATGACAAACTTATTCATCTAGCACGTCATGATGCATTAACCCAATTGCCAAATCGTAATTATTTTTATGAAAAGCTATTTGAACTTTTTGACTTACAAGCGAATGCTGCTGTGTTCTTTGTAGATATTGAAAACTTTAAACATGTGAATGACCAATATGGACACTTAGCTGGGGATGCAGTACTGCGTGCCTCATCACATTGTTTAAAACAAGCACTGCCAGATGATGCTTTCGTTGCGCGACTCGGTGGTGATGAATTTGCAATTATTATCAATCGCTTAAATTTCCTGACAGAACTCGAAGTCTATTGTCACAAAATACATGAATGCTATGGTTCCACATTTGTTTATGAGCAACATAATATTGCGTTACAAGCAAATATTGGTGTGGCACTGATCCAAAATGCGAAATCGCCAGAAGATCTAATCGCAGATGCGGATCGCGCCATGTATGATGCTAAACTTTCGAATAATCATTGGTGCATTGCACCACAACGCCCCAACTCATAGGATTTGCTATGTTAAAGAACGCATTTAAAGTTTTATTTATACTTGCATTCACGGCCACTATGACAGCCTGCATGAGTTTAGGTAACTTAAGCTACAAACAAGCACGCATGCTTAAAAAAGAAGGTTTTGTCTTAACCAATGATGGTTGGACACTTGCCCTACCAGAACGTCTTTTATTTGGTTTTGATGATTATCAAATTCAACCCCACCAACAAGGCAAGTTAAATACACTTGCCACTCAACTGATTAAATATGACCTAAACAAAATTAAGTTTATTGGTCATACGGATAATGTTGGACAAACCAATTACAACCAACAACTGTCAGAAAAACGTGCGCAAAGCGTCGCAAACGTCTTTTTAAAGCAAGGTTATAACAGTTCAAATATTCAAATTATTGGCCGTGGTGCTGAACAGCCGATGGTCTCTAATGACACCGAAACAAATCGTGCCATCAACCGTCGTGTAAATGTCACGATCATTCCCTAAATAGCGGAATTTAGAAAAGCCACCTTATGGTGGCTTTTTTATTTTTTATAAATTTCAGGCATAAAAAAACCGCTAAATGCGGCATCTTTTTCATAGCATTGCTTTTGAGATAAATGGTCGGAGCAGTAGGATTCGAACCTACGACCCCCTGGTCCCAAACCAGGTGCACTACCAGGCTGTGCTATGCTCCGCTTTCAACTTTAAAAGTTGGGGTGAATGATGGGATTCGAACCCACGACAACCGGAATCACAATCCGGGGCTCTACCAACTGAGCTACATCCACCATCATGTTCTTGCTTGTGAATAACCAATATAACGCATTTTAAATTACAGGCATAAAAAAACCGCTGTATGCGGTATCTTTTATCGACCGTTTTCTTTAAGAAAATGGTCGGAGCAGTAGGATTCGAACCTACGACCCCCTGGTCCCAAACCAGGTGCACTACCAGGCTGTGCTATGCTCCGAATTGGGGTGAATGATGGGATTCGAACCCACGACAACCGGAATCACAATCCGGGGCTCTACCAACTGAGCTACATCCACCATCACAACAAGTTTCAGATTCTAGTATCAGAACACCATTAAAATGGCGCGCCTGACAGGATTCGAACCTGTGACCATCCGCTTAGAAGGCGGATGCTCTATCCAACTGAGCTACAGGCGCATTACCGATGACATAGACTATCACGCGATTTTTGCCTTGAGAAATTGGTCGGAGCAGTAGGATTCGAACCTACGACCCCCTGGTCCCAAACCAGGTGCACTACCAGGCTGTGCTATGCTCCGTTTCATCTCAGCTTTCGCTGTATCGCATATCGTGCGGTACGGTGTGCATTCTAGGCGTGACGTTGATTAACGTCAACACCTATCTTCAAAAAAACATAAAAAATCATTTCAAGCGATTATTTATCAAGCACTTTAATCATTTTTCAAGCAAAAATTAACGTTTTAAACTGGCACTGAAATTCAACATCCGATCTAAAGGCAATTTAGCACGCTCAGCCAATGCCGGATCTACAAAAATTTCCTGATCACCTTTTTGTAAAACTTCCAGAATGCCATCCAATTCATTCATCGCCATCCAAGGGCAATGCGCACATGAACGACATGTCGCTCCCTCACCTGCCGTCGGTGCTTCGATGAGAATTTTATTCGGCACAGCTTGCTGCATTTTATAAAAAATACCGCGATCTGTTGCCACGATTAAACGTTCGTGTGGCAAGGTTTGTGCAGCCTTGATCAATTGCGAGGTGCTACCGACGGCATCTGCAATATCCACCACAGATTCTGGTGACTCTGGATGCACCAAAACTGCTGCATCGGGATACAGCGCTTTCATATTGGCAATACCACGTGCACGGAACTCTTCATGGACAATACATGCCCCATCCCATAGCAACATGTCTGCACCGGTTTTCTTTTGAATATAGCGACCGAGATGCTGATCGGGTGCCCAAATAATTTTTTCACCTAAACTATCTAAATGCTCAACAATTTCAACAGCACAGCTCGAGGTTACCACCCAATCTGCACGCGCTTTCACTGCTGCCGAGGTATTGGCATATACCACAACCGTATGATCCGGATGTGCATCGCAAAATTTGGTAAATTCATCGACAGGACAGCCCAAATCAAGTGAGCATGTTGCTTCTAGGGTTGGCATCAATACAGTTTTTTCAGGAGATAAAATCTTCGAGGTCTCCCCCATGAATTTCACGCCTGCAACCACCAACGTTGTTGCTTCATGATCCCGACCAAAACGTGCCATTTCAAGTGAATCCGAAACGCATCCACCGGTCAGTTCTGCTAGTTCCTGCACTTCAGGATCACAGTAATAGTGTGCAACAAGGACAGCGTTACGTTTTTTGAGTTCCGCTTTAATTAATTCAAACTTTTCAAGCTTTGCAGCTTCCGTTAAGTGATGCTCTTTAACATCGCCCAAACGATCCAAATGCGCTTGTACAATTGATTTTGCTTCATTTGCAATTAAGTTGTTTGCATTATTCATCACAACGTCTTCTCTACCCTTAATGCCTGCTACTACACAGGTGCTTCACAACTGACCCATAAATATGGCACTTGGCTATTTTTTACCGGTCATTAAAAAGTTCCACTTATAAAAAAGCCTCACAACGGAGGCTTTTCAAAAACATCAAATATCTTATGAACGATAATCTGCATTAATCTTGACATAGTCATACGACAGATCACAGGTATACACAGTATCTTGAGCACTGCCACGCCCTAAATCTACACGGATCGTGATTTCAGATTTTTCCATCTCCGCAGCCCCTGCTGCTTCGGTATAATCTGCTGCTGCGCCACCATCTTTACAGATTTGAACATCACCCAACCAGACCTGAATTTTTTCAACATCTAAGTTTGGCACACCGGCATAACCAATTGCTGCCAAAATACGACCCCAGTTTGGATCTGATGCGAAGATTGCAGTTTTAACCAACGGTGAATGTGCAATGCTATAAGCAATATCACAACATTCTTGAGTATCTGCACCGCCTTCTACCGCCACAGTAATAAACTTCGTCGCACCTTCACCATCACGAACAATGAGCTGTGCAAGACGTTTCATCACACGTGTTAACACGTCTAAAACAGCAGCATAACGTGAATCTGTTTCTGAAGTAATTTCTACGCCACCAGCTTGACCCGTTGCAATCAAAATACATGAGTCATTCGTTGAGGTATCACCATCCACCGTAATACGGTTAAACGACAGGTTAACTGTGGTTTTCAAAAGTTGTTGCACTAACTCACGACTAATGGGTGCATCAGTTGCTACATAACTCAACATGGTCGCCATATTTGGACGAATCATGCCTGCACCTTTAGAAATACCAGTCATGGTATACAGAACCCCATCTAGCTCAAACTGCTCAGATGCACCTTTAGGTGTGGTATCTGTGGTCATAATGCCTGTTGCCGCATCCAACCAAGCATCTTCTTGTAAACTATCTAATGCGGGTTGCAAGCCTTGAACCAAACGATCAATAGGTAATTGCTCGCCAATTACACCCGTTGAAAAAGGAAGGACTTCTGTATTTTGAACACCTGCCAGTTCCGCCAGTTTCGCACATGTCGCTTCAGCATTTGCCATACCGATTTTGCCAGTACCTGCATTGGCATTTCCGGTGTTAATCACTAAATAACGTGGATTACCTGCTAATAAGTGCGCTTTCGAAATATGAACCGGCGCTGCACAAAATGCATTTTGAGTAAAAACGCCTGCAACATTAGAACCTTCAGCAAATTCAAAAATGACAAGGTCACGTCGGTTCTGATAGCGCACATACGCTTCAGCCGAACCGATTTTTACACCTTTCACCACATGCATCTGTGGCATAGATACGTCACCAACTGCCATTTTTCAACGTCCAACTATATGAGTTATAAAAAATACAGCTTAGTGCAAAAACTATAAAAAATCGAGCAGAAGCACGGTTTTGCTGTAATTTTATTGTGGATTTCTTTTGCACATAAAAAAACCAGTCTTCCGACTGGTCTTTACCACTGTTCGTCGTAAATTAGTTACGCGCCAGCTGAGTTGCTTCATCAAGAAGCACTTGTTTCGCTTTTTGTTGACTCGCAGCAGAAAGTGCTGGGTTTTCAGCCACAATACGGTCAGCATTCGCCGCATTGGCTGCTGCAATTTTCGCAGTTTGCAATACGATCGGACGATTTGGATTGGCAAAGGTATAGCGAATACCCGTACGCGGGCTTGCTACAGTCACTTGACCGTCAGTACCAACCTGTACTTGAGTTGTTGTTGGACCAACTGCTTGTTGAACTTTCTCGACAGAAGTCGTCTGAGGAGCGTTTGCAAAGGCAAAAGTTGGCAAAGCCAAAGCAGCAATCATGAACGGTTTTAGTACTTTTTTCATTGTCTTTTCCGTCTTACGGTTATTGATAGAAACTAAATAACATTTAATCTGCTGAACTGCAAATACTATTCAGGTCAGATCAGCAGTGTAAATTAAAAATCAGAGCGCGAAGGCTCTGATTTATTTGAAATTAAGCAATGTCGTTTAGATTTTACCGTGACACTGTTTATATTTCAGACCTGAACCACATGGGCACGGTGAGTTACGGCTTTCCGGTGGCACAATCACTTGCTCTGCAGGTGTATATTGCGCATCGATAATGTCATCACCATTAGCTTCAGCCAATAAATTATCAAAGTCATTGTGTGACAATTGAAGATTCATTGATTCTGCTTGAGCCTGTTTTTGAGCTTCCATTTCTGCAAGTTCTTCGGCTGTTGGTACATGAATACGAGATAAATCTGTCACGACATCTGACTTAATCACCGCAAGCATGTTTACAAATAAGTTAAAGGCTTCTTTTTTGTATTCTTGCTCAGGATTTTTCTGCGCATAACCACGTAAATGAATCCCTTGACGTAAGTAATCCATCGCTGCCAAATGCTCTTTCCAATGGCGGTCCAATGAATTCAGCATAAAGTGACGTTCTAGCATTGCAGCTGTTTCGTCACCCATTTGCGTACGACGTGAGCGGTAGTGCTGAAGAACTTCATCAGTAATACGTTCAACCAAAGCTTCTTCATCTAAACGACGATCTTGCTCTAGCCACTGTGAAATTGGCAGTTCAATCGATAGATCTTCACGAAGTGCTTTTTCAAGACCTTCAATATCCCATTGATCGTGAATAGACTCGGGTGGAATATATACTTCGATCATGCCTTTAGTCACATCGTGAATCATTGTTTCGATGTAATCTTGCAATGATGCTTCTTCAAGAATTTCATCACGTTGAGAGTAAATAATCTTACGTTGCTCGTTGTTTACGTCATCGTATTTCAATAGATTTTTACGAATATCGAAGTTACGTGCTTCAACTTTACGTTGTGCATTTTCAATCGAACGTGACACCATTTTATGTTCAATGGCTTCATCTTCTTTCAGACCCATGGCACGCATCATTGCAACTACGCGATCACCCGCGAAGATACGCATCAAGTCATCTTCAAGCGACAAGTAGAAACGTGATACACCTGGGTCACCTTGACGGCCCGCACGACCACGTAACTGGTTATCAATACGACGAGATTCATGACGTTCTGAACCAATGATGTGTAAACCACCAGAGTTCAGCACCATTTCATGATTTTGTTCCCACTCTGCTTTCAAACGTGCTTCATCTGCTTCAGTCGGCTCTTCAATCTTCGCCAGCAACGCTTTCCAGTTACCACCTAACAGAATATCAGTACCACGACCAGCCATGTTAGTCGCAATGGTCACTGCACGAGGTGAACCCGCTTGCGCAATAATATCCGCTTCACGCTCATGTTGTTTCGCATTAAGTACTTCATGTTGAATACCAGCTTCTTTCAGCTTATCTGATAAAATTTCAGAGGCTTCAATGGTTGCTGTACCAATCAGGATCGGTGCAACACCCGCCTCATGAACACGTTGAATTTCTTGAATGATGGCGTTGTATTTACCTTCACGATTTAAATAAATTAAATCGTTTTGGTCATTACGAATCATCGGGCGATGGGTTGGAATAAGTACAACATCCAAGCCATAAATTTCTTTCATCTCTGCAGCTTCAGTATCTGCAGTACCCGTCATCCCTGATAATTTTTTGTATAGACGGAAATAGTTCTGGAATGTTGTAGTTGCTAAAGTTTGGTTTTCAGGTTGAATTTCCAAACCTTCTTTTGCTTCCACTGCTTGATGCAAACCTTCTGACCAACGGCGACCCGGCATGGTACGACCAGTGTTTTCATCGACAATGATCACTTCACCTTCGTGGATGATGTAATGCACGTTGCGTTGGTATAGGTAATGCGCACGAATGGCCGCAGAAACATGGTGCACCAAGTTTAAATTAGCAGATGAATATAGACTTTCACCTTCAGCAAGCAAGCCCATTTGAATCAATTCAGCTTCAACAGTTTCATAACCGACTTCGGTCATTTCTACTGAGCGCTGTTTTTCGTCAATCCAGAAGTGACCACCATCTGGTACCTTCTCTTCTTTTTGTGCATGAAGTTTTGGTGGAATGCTGTTAATGGCAGCATACAACTGTGATGAGTCTTCTGATTGACCAGAAATGATCAAAGGTGTACGTGCCTCATCAATCAGGATCGAATCGACCTCATCGATGATGGCATAGGTTAAGCTGCGCTGTTTTTTCTCAGCAGCAGAAAACACCATGTTGTCACGCAAGTAATCGAAACCGAATTCGTTGTTGGTACCGTAAGTAATGTCAGCACGATACGCTTGAGCTTTTTCAGTTGGGTCTTGCATTGAGTAAATAATCCCAATGCTTAAACCTAAAAATTCGAATAATGGACGGTTTAATTCAGCATCACGTTGCGCCAAGTAATCGTTCACCGTAATCACGTGAACACCTTCACCATTGATCGCATTGAGGTAACAAGCAAGCGTTCCCATGAGGGTTTTACCTTCACCGGTACGCATCTCTGCGATCTTACCTTCATGTAAAGTAATACCACCAATCAGCTGTACATCATAATGACGCATGCCCATGACACGCTTTGCAGCTTCACGACAAACAGCAAACGCTTCAGGTAATAATTTATCAAGGCTGTCGCCTTTTTTATAACGTTCTTTGAATTCTTCAGTTTTTGCAGATAAGTCTGCATCGCTTAGAACAGATATCGTCGGCTCGAGCGCATTAATCTTCTCTACGATTTTACGCATGCGTTTGAGTTCGCGCTCATTTTTGGTACCGAAGATTCCTCCGATCAGACTTGCCAACATGAATAGACTCTCTAAATCTTGCTTGTCAAATGAATATATTTTCTTAGTCGTTATTATGGTGCTAGAAATTCGAAGTACAAGGGTTTTGCACAAAAATCCCCTTAAATATTCTGCGCTCGGGTTCTAGCCCCGGAGACTTAAGGCAAGCTAATGTAACAAATTTTCTGCAGACAACATAGTGACTCTGTCGTGAGATATTTCGCATTTATCCCCCAATAAAACTGTTTTATATGAAATATATTCATAAAGAAATGAAAAAACACTATTTTTAATCATAAAAAAAATCCTTCATATTTATTTTTGAGTTAAACAAATTCAATAAATACGGGGATATTCCATGACGATTCGTTTAGGTGATACTGCACCAGACTTTACTCAAGACTCAAGCGAAGGCAGCATTCATTTTTATGACTTTTTAGGTGACAGTTGGGGCATTTTATTTTCGCATCCAGCCGATTACACCCCAGTCTGCACCACAGAACTTGGATTTACCGCAAAACTAAAAGATGAATTTAGCAAACGTGGTGTCAAGGCCATTGCCCTGTCTGTTGATGATGTTGAGTCGCATCATGGTTGGATTAATGACATTAATAATACTCAAAATACCACGGTGAACTTCCCGATCATTGCAGACAAAGACCGTAAAGTGTCTACCCTTTATGATTTCATTCACCCCAATGCCAGCGAAACATTAACTGTTCGCTCTTTGGTGATCATCGATCCAAATAAAAAGGTCCGTTTAATCATTACTTATCCTGCATCTACAGGGCGTAACTTCCATGAAATTTTACGTGTCATTGACTCTTTGCAACTGACAGACAACCATAAAGTTGCAACACCGGCCAACTGGCAACAAGGTGAAGATGTGGTGATTGTGCCGTCATTAAAAGATGAAGAGGAAATCAAACAACGCTTTCCTCAAGGATATAACGCAGTTACGCCTTACCTTCGTTTAACGCCTCAACCTAAGTGAGGATAAAACGGAGCATTACGCTGTCCGAGCGCAAGATAAGAAGCTCTGCTGTGAGTGACCAAAGCGAAGGTACAAATTTAACTATTTTTAAGTGCAGCACCTGACCCAACTCAGAATCATAACCATAGTTACTTATAGTTTTCCCCTCAGAACGAATTACGAGCCCGTTCTGGCATTCTCCAACCTGCTCATCTTCGGATGAGCTTTTTTTTGATTACAAATTCCTCTCTGGGATTAGATTGGTTAAACATCACAATTCCGTTATAACTAAGAAAAACTTGAAAACAACAAACCGTGATTCATCAAATTCATCATTTACATTGTGGTAGTTTTTGTCCAACGTGTGCCCCTTTATTTGGACAGAAAGGCTTTCGCGCACATTTGGTCTGTCATTGCCTGCTCATTGAAACAGATAAAGGGCTCGTCTTAGTCGATACAGGACTGGGCTTACAAGATTATATACATCCACAAAATCGTTTAGGTCGGTTTATTTCACGCACAGCGCAGATCAAATTTAATCCGCAACTAAGTGCGATTCATCAAATTCAAAAATTAGGCTATAGGGCTCAAGATGTTCAACACATTTTGTTGTCACACCTAGATTTTGATCATGCTGGCGGGATATCAGATTTTCCGCAGGCGACCGTGCATGTCTTAGCCAGTGAATATAACGCCACTCAAAATCTTCACAACCTTAAATCACGACTGCGCTATCGACCACAGCAGTTCCAACAGCATCGTTATTGGAACTTTATCGAAAACATCGGGACGCAAGCATGGTTTAACTTAGAGCACACTGCCGGTCTATCTATTTTTCAAGAGGATATTTTAATGCTCCCACTTTTGGGACATACCGCGGGTCATGCCGGTATTGCGATTAAAAACAACCATCGCTGGTTGTTATATTGCGGCGATGCTTATTACTCACAGCATCAATTAAATCCAAATTTTCATTCGCGGGCCTTAAATCAGCTTGAGCGTTTATTTGCCACCGACAATACACAGCGACTGCACACACTTCATAAGATTCAGCAGTTAGCACAGCATCCGGACATCGATCTCATCTGCGCACATGACCCATTCGAACTCGCTCGCTATCAGAACACAAGCAATGACCGCTAAAATCCTGCCAATGATCCTCCTTAGTGTTAGCTTCAGCTTCACGGGTTGCATGACATCAAATCCATTACCGTTAAATGAACGTCCTAAGCATTGGGGAAAAGTCGTTCATCAACAGCATAATTTTTATCAAATCAGCCCAACAGTATTTCGCAGTGAACAACCTGATGTAGATCTCGCCCCTGTTCTACGAGAACAGCACATCGATGTGATCATAAATTTACGTTCACGGCACCATGACCCAGAACGCTTAAACAATGTCATTGATACGCAAAAGGTTAAATTTGTACATATTCCGATACACACGTGGCAAATCGATCGTGAAGATTTACTGACGGTGATGAAAACCATAAAAGAAGCTGAACAACAGCAGCAAAAAGTGTTAATCCATTGCTACCACGGCTCAGACTGTACAGGTGCGAGTGTGGCAATGTACCGAATTATTTTTCAGCATTGGTCCATTGAGGAAGCAAAGCGTGAAATGAAACAAGGTGGCTATGGCTTCCACCCTATTTGGAAAAATATTGACCGTTTATTCAGCCCTGAAAATATAAAATGGATTCAGCAACAACTACTGAATCCATCTTATTAAAGGTCATTCCTCAAATAAACTTAGCGTTTATCGAGAGGTACCCAATCAATCACCCAAGCCGATTTCATATTCAAACTTGCATCTGAATTGATCTTTTTACGTGTTGCGTCCGCAGCATCACGGTCCTTCGAAGGGCCAACCATAATACGAATGCCTTTAGATGTAGGACTCTTCGTCACTTTATAGCCTTTTGCACGTAATTTTGCAGCGACGGCATCTGCATTGGCTTCATTGGCAGCCAGTGCAACTTGTACCATCCATTGCTTATCGCCATTTTCCAACAGATCACGTGCTTTTTCAGCTTCAGCTTTTTTCTTGGCTTCGGCTTTACGCTTTTCTTCAGCTTGTTGCTTCGCTTCGGCTGCTTTCTTATCTGCTGCTTTTTTCTCAGCTTCAGCATGTGCTTTACGTTCAGCTTCTTTTTGAGCATCCGCTTTACGTTTTGCTTCGGCTTTTTGTTTATCTGCTGCGATACGTGCCTGATCAGCCTTTTGCTGCGCCGACTGAGTCTCTAACTTTTTTTGAGCCGCCAACTTATCCTCAGCTAAACGCTTTTGCTTGGCTTTTTCATCTTCAACCAATTCGGGAGGAATATTATCCGAACTTTGTTGAGCTGAACGATGTGCGTTTAAAGCTGCATATTCTTCTGCTGCTTTACGTGCTGCATCCGCTTCCGCTTGTTGTTGCATCGCTAAAAATTCTGCTGCACGTGCTTCTTGCTCCGCAACCGATTTTTCACGGGTACGTCGTTGTTCTTCGAGCAAACGCTTTTCAGTTTCAACATCAACAGTCAATGATGACATTTTACCCGCACCCTGACCTTGTTGCTCAACTTGAGCCATTTCAGGGGTTTGGCTTTGATTTTGATGTATTTCTTCTTTGCCTTTAAGTAAAAGTGCGGCCAGCAGTACACCACCACCTAATAAAACAACACCACCCATCCAGCGTTGTTTGTTATTCATTGACATTCTTCCAGATACTCCCATACCGCTTCTAAGGTATGAAATGAACCACATACCAGAATCAGCTGATTATTCTTTGTTTCTTCCAGCGCGGACTTAAAAGCTAATTGCACATTGTCATAATGTTCTACGACTTGATGCTGCAGTGCGCTATCCAATTGTGTGATAGATGCCGCACGTGGCACATTTAATTGTGCAATTTTCCACATTCTTACCGTATCTTTCAATAAGTTAACGACAGAATTTATGTCTTTATCAGTCAGCATGGAGAAAACGCTGATCACTTCTGTGTATTGTTTATTGTACTGGAGGAAATTTCGCAATTGCTTTAACAAAAATTCAACACCATGCGGGTTATGTCCCGCATCGAAAATCACCGTTTTACCTGCAATTTCTCTAACTTCAAAACGGCCTTGTAACTTGGCATTGATAATCCCCTGAGCGATCGACTGCTGAGAGACCACTAAACCACTGGCCAATATTGCTGCTACAGCCGTAGAGATATTTTCGAGCGCCAAAGAACCCACGGGCAGTTTTAAAGTTGTACCTGATGAAGCAAACATCCAAGATTGTCCGTCATCACTGTACTGATAAAAATAATCACGATTGAGTACATGTAAAGCAGCTTGGCAATCTTCTGCTTTTTGACGAATGGCTTCAGGCAAAACTTGCTGCCCGCCAAAAATTACGGGAATATTTGGACGAATAATTCCTGCTTTCTCAAAAGCAATTTTTTCAATGGTGTCGCCCAACCAATCGGTATGGTCTAAACCAATATTGGTAATCACTGCAACATCTGGATCGACGACATTGACCACATCAAGTCGACCACCTAGGCCTACTTCAAGTACCCATACATCGCAATGTTGCTGTTTAAAAATAACAAAAGCGGCCAAAGTGGTCGCTTCAAAAAAAGATAAACTTAATTCACATTCACGACGCGCCTGATCAACGGCTACAAAAGCATCAATCAGGATTTGGTCGGCCACTTCAACACCTTGAAGCTTTACACGTTCATTGAATCGATAGATATGCGGTGATTGGTATAGCCCCACGTTATACCCTTGGGCATTTAAAATCGCAGCCAAAGTGGTCGTGGTTGAACCTTTACCGTTTGTTCCCGCGACCGTCAGCACTTTCGCATCAGGCTGGGTTACACCGAGTCGTTCCGCAACAGGAATCACCCGTTCCAGACCCAAATCAATACCCGTAACATGAACATGGCTCCAATAATCGAGCCATGTACTTAAAGAATCAGATGCAAATGGTGCTGTGTTCAAGGCAAGTTCATCAATTTCGCTACAATACGATAAACTGTATCACGTAATGCATGACGGTGGACAATTTGATCGACTACACCATGATCAAGCAAGTATTCTGCACGTTGGAACGGTTCTTCCAATTTTTCACGTACAGTTTGCTCAATTACACGCTTACCAGCAAAACCAATCATGGCTTTCGGCTCAGCCAGATGAACATCGCCTAACATTGCCAATGATGCAGTCACACCACCATAAACTGGATGTGTCAATACCACTAGATAAGGCAAGCCTGCATCTTTCATTTTTTGGATGGCTGCAGAAGTACGCGCCATTTGCATGAGTGACAACATACCTTCTTGCATACGCGCACCACCAGAGGCAGCGAAGCAAATAAGCGGTTGTTTAGCTTTAATCGCAAGTTCAGCCGCTTGAACAAAACGGTCACCGACCACTGTGCCCATTGAACCGCCCATGAAATCAAACTCGAAAGCGGTCGCAATCATTGGAATGCCTTTCAGCGTTCCTTGCATTACCACTAAAGCTTCTGTTTCACCGGTTTTTTTCTGCGCTTCAGACATACGGTCTGGATACGCTTTGCTATCTACAAATTTAAGTGGATCTTTGGCTTTAAATTCTTGACCCAATTCTTTTTGTACTTGGTCAAAGAACCAGTTCAAACGATCACGTGCTTTCATTCGCAAGTGTTCATCACACTGTGGACAAACGTAGGCATTAAATGACATCGCAGTACGAGTCACAAGTGCATGACACTCAGGACATTCAATCGTCGGCTCAGTAAATGTCGCCTTTAATGCTTGCTGTTCATCAGGTACATGAATACCTGGTACCGCACGCTCTGTCCATGGCGTAGATGCGCTCAGAATTTTGCCTGTTTTTGCGTCTTGACTCATACTAACTCATCGAGCGCAGCTCGAAGCTCCTTCACTTTATTCACTGTTTCGATTACAGCTTGTTCTGGCGCTAAGTTTGCAAATTGTTTAACAAAAGCACTACCTACAATTACCGCATCCGCAGCAACACCCATGGCTTTCGCCGATGCTGCATCACTGATACCAAAGCCAACGCCGACAGGTACCTGACTATACGATTTGATTTTTTGAATACGTGCCGCAGCTTCAGCAACGTCTAAAGTCGCTGCACCTGTCACACCTTTCAAAGAAACATAGTAGATAAATCCACTGGCTTGTTTCACCACATGCTGAATACGTTCATCAGTGGATGTTGGCGCAAGTAAGAAGATTTGATCCATGTCGTATTTTTTCAATACTGCATCTAGATCTTTTGCTTCTTCTGGTGGAAGGTCCACCAAGAGCACGCCATCTACACCGCATTCATGTGCATAGGCAACAAACTTTTCATAGCCGATTACTTCAACGGGGTTTAAATAGCCCATCAGTACTACTGGTGTTTCTGTATCGTTTTTACGGAACTCTTTCACCATGTTCAAGGCATCTAGAGTATTGGTTCCTGCAGCAAGTGCACGCTCAGCGGCAAGTGCAATAACAGGACCATCCGCCATTGGGTCTGAAAATGGAAGGCCCAATTCGATCACATCTACACCTGCCTCAACCATTTGATGTAACAAAGGTACCGTTACTTGTGGATGAGGGTCACCAGCCATAACATAAGAAACCAAGGCCTTACGCTGTTGAGATTTAAGCGTTCCAAATCGAGTGGCTAAACGTGACATAGGGTTATACTTTCCTTGAATGAATCAAAACTATGATGTGGGTTTTGTCGAAATACAAGACATCGCATTGTAACGCTATTTTTTACCCATTGAACAGGGTATACAATCCTCAGTCGGCATTTCTCATGCAAACATAATTTTCCAGAACAACCCGAAAGCATCATTTACCGATATTTCAGTTTTTTTCACAATGATCAAAGATGCCTAATTTTAGGATCTGGCAAAATTATAAGGTTTTAGATTAACTTAATTTTATCATCAAAAAAATGTTAAAAATAACAGGCTTAGCATTTACATTTTAATTTTCCTTAAATTGCAAAACCTGCTTTATACTAGCCGCATACTTTTATTTTTTTATCTCCTATGTCCTCCGATTCACAAGTGAAAGTGCCTGCTCGGGCATTTGCACTGCTCCCGCTTATTGTTTTTCTGACCATTTTTTTGGGCAGTGGTATTTACCATTCCATCATTGGAACTGAGTTTGCGTTCTATCAAGTGAAAGCCCCAGTCGCTGCTCTTCCTGCAATTGTATTGGCAATTTTGCTCTATCGCGGCAAGATAAATGACGCGATTGATACATTTATGAAAGGTGCCAGCCACCCGAATTTGATCTTAATGTTCATGGTCTTTATGCTCGCTGGTGCTTTTGCCAGTGTCAGCAGTGCCATCGGTAGTGTCGATGCAACAGTGCAATTCGGACTATCGGTAATTGCGCCTGAGTTCGTGCTGCCTATGCTGTTTATTATTGCGGCCTTTATTGCCACAGCGATGGGAACCTCCATGGGCACCATTGCAGCCTGCGCGCCAATTGCCTTTGGTTTTACTCAAGTCACCGAAATTGAAGTGGTGTATGCCATTGGTGCTGTGGTCGGTGGTGCTATGTTTGGTGATAATCTGTCGATGATTTCAGATACCACCATTGCTGCAACGAACAGTCAAAAAGTTCAACTTCGCGATAAATTTAAGGTCAATGTCTGGATTGCTGTTCCTGCATCGATCGTCAGCATCTGTATCTATTTAATTATGAGTCAAGGTTCACAAGCGATTGAACACAAAGCTTATAATGCGTGGCTAATCCTGCCGTATTTAGCCGTATTTATTTTGGCCTTTTCACGTTTGCACGTGCTTGCTGTGCTGACTATTGGTGTCTTACTGTCTGGTTTGATTGGTTTGGTGATTCAACCTGAATTTAATTTTTTAAGCTTAAATAATTCTATTTATGAGGGCTTTACCGGCATGTTTGAAGTTGCCCTGCTTTCTATTTTCTTAGGTGGTATTTCTGCCATTATGCAAAAAGAAGGCGGTTTAGAATGGCTGATTCAACGTATTTACAGCATTACACGCTGCTTTAAAGTTGGTGCTGAACGCGCAGGTGAAATTGGTATCAGTTTCTTGGTGATTTTCTCTAACCTATTTGTAGCAAACAACACTGTCGCAATTATTTTATCTGGTGACATGGCACGTGAAGTCGCCAAAGAATATGGTGTAGACCCTAAACGTGCTGCTGCGCTCTTGGATATTTTCTCTTGCGTAGTCCAAGGTCTCATTCCTTATGGTGCACAGCTGTTACTGGCTTGTTCGATCGCAAAACTTTCACCTGTGGAACTGATTGGTAGTGTGTATTACTGTTGGGTCTTGGCAATCTTTGCCATCCTTGCCATTTTACTTCGGTATCCAAAATTAAAAGCTGCGGCATAAGTTTGGCTTTAAAGAAAAGCGGTCGTTTGACCGCTTTTTTTAATGTTGTTTGAAAGGCTTTTCTTAACGAGCAATCTGCAGGTTTTATTCTAATCTCAAGGCTTTTTTTCGCGCTAATAATGTCTCTCCGCTATATGCCTTAAAAGCACGTGCCAAAGCAGACTGATCTGAATATCCTAACTGCAACGCGATATCCGTCAAATGGGTTTGTTGTGAAAGTAGATATTCACAGCGTTTCATCCGTTCCAGCTCCAAAAGCCGTTTAAACGAAGTGTCTTTCTCCTTTAACTGTCGTTGCAAGGTTCTGACTGACAGATGTAAGTCCTCTGCTAACCACTCTATTTTAGGGGCTTGCTGTTTTCGTTTGAGATGATCAGCGATGCATTGTTGCATCTGTAGAATTGGATCTGCATGTTGCGGACGAGCGGCGATCGCCTCTTCGGCCTGACGTAATAACAATTGCATCAGTGACGGATCAGCAAGTTCTGACTTTAAATCCAAACTGTCTGCATGAATCACAAATGAATATTTAAGGGTCGAAAATTCCATTTGGCAACCATAAAACTTTTCATAGTGATAACGTGCCATCCGCGGCACATGTGCAAAATGAATGCGGAGTAACTTTAAAGAATCTGGAAAAATTTGCTTGGCCAAATGTGCCATACAGGCCATGGTCAATTCATTCACCAACGCATATTCATCATCATGCTGTGGCCAAGACAGTATAATTTGATGATCTTGATGGCTCATATTCATCGGCACAATTTGCGCGCCATCAATCACCAAACGACTAAACCGCATCACATATTGCAAAGCATCTGCTACGCTATTACTCAGTGTCGCCATATAGCCTAACACCCCAAAATGCTCCGCACGAATATACTTGGCCATTTCAAAAACCAATTGCGGGCAATCCAGATGCTGCTGAGTCAGTTGCATGATGCTGTTAAAAAAAGAATTCGGCGATTGAGAGTCGATCGGCAAAGACAGCACATGCTGAATTTGCGCAGCATACGGCGCAATCCATTCAAGCTGTGTATAGTTTAATTCACGCTCAATTAAGACCATATTCCATAGTTGGAAGTAACCATTTGGGATCTGAATTTCAGCCATCTCGCCCCTCTTTCTGACCTGCCAATTCTGACATTTTATATTTTCATCATGGCGTAAAATGTATAAAAATTGGCAATATCTGTCAAAACAAAGTGCAATTTCTCCGACATACTGCAATCAACACGACTCGCACAGAAAAAATATCATGAATGCTATCGTCAAATATCAAGTCGAACCCATTGTTCGCACAAAGCTAAATTTTAAGTTAGAAGAAATCCCGCGCTATTGGTTTGGCGGAGACCCCTTTTTAACACGTATGTTTGATGCCTTGAGCCTGACCTTTCCTGATGGCGAGCGCTATTTTATTGAATCTGTACGTCTGTTCCGCAGTCAAATTCAAGACCCTGATTTACAACAACGTGTCGCTGACTTTATTCGTCAAGAAGCGCAGCACGGTATGGCGCATGACAAAATGAATATGTTGATGAAACAACAAGGCATGCCTGTCGATGCGTTCATTAAACGTCTAAATAAAATTTTTAAATTTGAACTGAGCAAACGCTCACCTGAATACAACATTGCCATGACGGCTTCTGCCGAGCATTTGACTGCATTGATGGCTGAAACCTTTTGTAGCCAAAAGTCCGTCTTAGAATCTGCGCATCCTTATGTCCGTGCATTATTTATTTGGCATGCGATAGAAGAAATGGAACATCGCGATGTGGCTTTTGATGTGATGAAAGATGTGGCTAAGGTCGATGAAAATCTAAAGAAATTTACTTTGGTCTGGACCAGTGGATTGATGCTTGGCTTTACCTTATACCGTGCTAATGTGATGCTGAAACATGACGGGTTCAGCTTCACTGAACGTTTAAAATTAAGGCTCTAGACTAGCAGAATAGATATGTTAGTCTAGAATCATGATAGAAAACAGTAAATTAAGTCACTATAAGATTAAAAAAATTATTCAGTGCTTTTGCATTGATATTCCTGCTTCTAAAACAGC